>CAYSNA010000019.1:0-24340 GCA_964432185.1 uncultured Cytophagia bacterium | reverse complement strand
GAATTTAAGGATGAATACCGGGCACGCTTCCCGGGCAGGGATACCGACAGCCTGACCGACGAGGACATCCTGCGTGAGGTAATGAACACGGTGGGGAAGCCCGGCAAGCTGGGGGAGCAGGTGCGCTGCGTGGTTGTTTTGACGGACATCCGGCATGATATCCAAGAGTCCGATATCCAGTTGATCGAATGGCTGGCGATGAACGAGATTGACATCATCGTCGTCGGCACCAAGGCGGATAAATTGTCCAATAACAGACTCAACTCGCAGCTCGCCAAAAATCGCCAGCGACTCGCCGCGATCGGCGTAATGAGCATGCTGCCGTTTTCGGCCGTTAGCGGAAAGGGCAAGACAGAGTTGTTGACCGCCATATCCGCCTTTTTGTAGCAGAAAAAAACTCGCAAAAAATCCCAAACGACACCAACCTCAAACTCTATTTGCGACATGGTGCGGTGTTGGGTCTTTGTGTTTCTTCGGTCTCATTTTTTTCTCCCATTAAGCAAAATTTTTCCTATATTTTAAAAATTTGAAATACAAATAATAGAGGGTAGCATGACATTGGTCACATCACAAATTGAAGGTTATATAAAAACGCAATCGTGGATTCGCCGCATGTTTGAGGCGGCAGCGGAATTAAAGGCCAAATTTGGTGCGGAGAATGTTTTTGATTTCAGTCTCGGAAATCCGGATGTGCCGCCGCCGGTGCGCGTTGCTGATGCATTGCGAGAACTCGCTGAAAGTGTCTCCAAGCCGTTGTCGCTTGGGTATTGCCCCAATGCCGGCCTGCCCGATGTGCGCGCCGCACTGGCAAACAAAGTGTCACAAGAGCAGAATGTCAATCTGACGGCACAACATCTGGTCATCACCTCCGGAGCGGCCGGAGCGCTAAACACCATATTTCGCGCCACGCTGGACGCCGGTGACGAGGTTATCTGTTTTGCACCCTATTTTGTTGAATATGGATTTTACGTGGCCAATCACGGCGGCATCTTAAAGGCCGTGCCCTCCAAACCGTTGACCTTTGAGATTGATGTTGAGGCTCTCGAAGCGGCTATGACTCCGAAAACCCGCGCCATGATTGTCAACTCGCCGAATAATCCCTCCGGTGTGGTGATTTCTCAGTCCGAGTTGGCGGCCATTGCGGATGTCCTGCGAAAAAAATCTGCAGAATACGGCAAACCGATTTTATTAATCTCGGATGAACCCTATCGATTTTTGACCTACGATAACGTCGATGTTCCGCCGGTTTTGTCAGTGTACGACTATTCGATCGTCGTCAATTCCTTTTCCAAAAGTTTGTCGCTCGCCGGCGAACGTATCGGCTACATCGCGGTCAATGCCAAAATGGATGGTGTAGAGCTGCTCATCGGCGGTCTGATTTTGGCCAATCGAATTCTCGGATTTGTCAATGCGCCGATTCTCGGCCAGCGCATCATTCAGAGCGCCCTGGAGAGCGGTGTGGACGTGAGCATTTACGACGAGCGCCGAAAAGCCATGGCCGCTATTCTCGATGAGGTCGGCCTGGATTATACCATGCCGCAGGGCGCGTTTTATTTCTTCCCGAAAGCGCCCGAGGGTTACGACGACAAGTCCTTCGTCGATCTGCTGATGACCGAGAATATCATTGCCGTTCCCGGCGCGGGTTTTGGCTATCCCGGTTATTTTCGTCTGACCTATTGTATCGATAAACGTATTATTGAAAATTCCAAACCGGCCTGGCTGCGGGTGATGCGTAAACTATAAAGCAGCACCTTTAGTGGCGTTGATGAAAAATGATGTGGTTATGATGAAAAAAACGATCTACCGAATATGTATTGTCGCCTGTCTGTTGAGTCTCAACATCGTTTTGGGCGAAGAGCAGATTAACGTTATCAAAGAGCGCGTCGGCGATACGTATAACATTACGGTCAATAACACGGACAGTATTGACTATATTGTCAAAATCGATGTTGACATGCAAAACATGCAGGCTGATGTTGATCTGCCTTTTATTCGAACCATTCCGGCGAACAGTCAGTTGTTCGCCTTTAAATTAGCTCGCATTGATTCGACAGCGCCGTCCAATTATGCCCTTGGCTACACCTGGCGAAAAGCCCGAATCGAAACGCGGAATTGTGTCGACGAGTTTTGCATCATCACCGAAACGGTTGACGATTCGATCTATTTTTATCTCGAAAATAGACAATTCATCCCGGTGACCCTGACCTTTATTCCGGAACAGTTTGAAAATGTCGCGACGCATCAGGAAATGCCGTTCACGCGTTCATATGCGGGCAATAAAACATCCGGCATGTTTACGGCCTGGCTGCTCGATCCATGGGGCGCGCGGCATACCGGCTATCATTATAAATGGCAATTCGGCGTCATCAATGTTCAAGCTGATGATTCCTACGCCTATGCGCTGCCATACGAACGCGGCCAATCATACATTATGAGTCAGGGGCCGAATGGCCAGGAGAGTCATCAGGGCAGATATGCCTACGACTGGGACATGCCGATGGGCTCCGCCGTACATGCGGCGCGCGGTGGCGTTGTGATTGATGTGATCGAGAATTTCTCCGACGGTGGCGCTGATGAAACTTTTCGCAATAAAGCCAATGCCATCGAAATTATGCATGACGACGGCACGGTTGGCCGCTACTCGCATCTGCAGAAAAACGGCGCGCTGGTGAACCTGGGCGAGTACGTTCAGCGCGGACAAAAAATCGGCTTGTCCGGCAACAGCGGCTACTCCAGCGGTCCGCATCTGCATTTTGATGTGGTGCAATTGCAGCCGGATTTAAATTTTAAAACCCTGCCAATCAAATTTCAGGTTTCCCCTCAAAAAATTACTGATCTTCGGACCGGCGATCGTTACGGGGCTTTTGAGTAGTCGTATCGGGGTCTAATTCGACAAGATGCTTTTGATATTTTTTCGGCATAAACTGCTGCCGTAATTTTGGATTTTCCCTTTCTTTTATGCCGATGGTCTGATAGTATGTCTGCCACAACTTTTTGTGTTCCTCATCGCCCTGGGAAAATACCAAATCCTTGTAAAGTGAAATGTCGGACAGGCACACGGACTTTTGGTTGTAAATGGCCGCCTTGTTACGTTTCAGATCGTGAATGATCCAGTTCTGATCCGCCAGCCGCCTGACAAAATGCGGCATGATCAACGGCAAAATATTATAATCCGGCTCGATCGTCGAATAATAAGTGCCGTCCGCCAGTTGCCGAAATCGGACAAATCCTTTAAAGCGATGAACTTCCCGTTCCACCTTGCGCGTCAAGGCGTGCGCCTGACGCACCCATTCATCCGTCAGCAGAAAATCAACCTTGTTCCCCATTTCAAATCCTTTTAAAATGTAATGGTAGATGATCATCTCGGAATTCTGGTGTTCGGATAAAAAAGTGTACACCACGTGATCGTAAGCCAATTCGGAAATATCATTTCGAATTTGAAATAGCAGTTCCTCGGCGACAAATTCGACGGTCTCGATTCGTGTCGGTGTGGCGAATATATCGGCCGTGTTATCATGCACCGGCTGAATGCGTGTTGGCCGATCGGTGCGCTCCAAAATGCGGGCGATTGTTGTCATCAAGCCGTAAAACGTGCCGTCATAGATGTACTGTCCCATCATCGTCCTCCCGTTTCATACATATCCCGTTGCCTAACTCCCGTAAAATCAAACTCGAGTTGTGACGTTGACTTTTGATGTTCGCAAAGCGATTGTGCCAGTTTATACGGATGCAACTGGTGCGCGCCGTAAAATTTCCCGTTTACGGTGATGAAATATTGCGCCCGTTTCAGCACCACGCCGATTTTTTGTAAATCCTCAAAAGCCAGTCGAGTGACCTTACGCTGCGTGATGATTTTATTGGCAGAAATCAGACCAAGTCCGGGCACGCGCAGCAGCGATTCGTAATCCGCTCTGTTGATCTCCACCGGGAAAAAATCCAGATGATTCAGCGCCCAGTTGACTTTGGGATCAAAATCGGCGCTCAAGTTTGGATGCTCCGGGCTGAGAATTTCCTGCGCTTCATAGCCGTATAATCGGATGAGCCAATCCGCCTGATACAGCCGATGCTCGCGCAACAGTTCCGGCTTGTTGACTCTCGGCAACAACGGATCATGATTGACCGGCACGTAGGCCGAATAATAGACGCGCTTGAGATGCATCTTTTTGTACAACTGCTCGCTTAAATTGATGATTGTATAATCCGTATCCGGCGTCGCCGAGACGATCATTTGCGTGCTTTGTCCGGCCGGTGCAAAAACCGGCGTAGAACGATGCTTTTTGCGCTCCACGCGATATTCATCTATGCTATCGCGGATGCGTGACATGGGTTTGATAATCGCCTCTTTATTTTTCTCCGGCGCCAATAATGTCAAACTCTGTTGACTCGGCAGTTCAATATTGACGCTCACCCGATCGGCCAATCGACCGACACGATTGACAAGCTCTTGTGATGCGCCGGGAATTATTTTGATGTGGATATAGCCGTTGAATCGATAGTGTTGTCTCATCAAAATTAATGTCCGGAGAATCAACTCCATGGTATAATCGGGAGTCCTCACCACGCCGGAACTGAGAAAAAGTCCTTCAATATAAGTGCGGCGATAAAAACCGATGGTCAGCTCGGCAATCTCCTCCGGTGTAAAAATCGTGCGCGGGATGTCATTGCTGCGGCGATTTAAACAGTAGGCACAATTGTAAATGCACATGTTGGTCATGAGTATTTTCAACAGAGAAATACAGCGACCATCCGCGGCAAAGGAATGGCAAATACCGCCATACACCGCATTACCAAGTTGGCCGGTTTTGCCTTTTCGTGTAGTCCCGCTGGACGCGCAGCTCACATCATACTTGGCGCTGTCGGCGAGGATTATTAGCTTTTCGAGTTTATCCATAGTTTTATTGGCTGAAATAATGTACACCAAGATTATAGATATAATATTTTTCGAATGCAAGCATTATATGTGCGATAATGTACACTTTTTACATATCTTTGTTGAAACAGAACGTGAAACCAATTCACGCCTCTCACGTAATGACAGAAAACACTGGAGAACAGAATTATGAAAAAAATTATATTATCACTCATCATCTTTGCCTTGTTCAGTGGCATCTCTGTCGCCCACGACGACCACAATATCAAAATCGACGGTCCCGGCATGCGGCCCAAAATTGAAGTTGAAGATGATGTCTACATGTACGAAAAGCATGATGACATCATTATTGAAAATGAAGATTTTGATGAAGAGGTGGTGATCTCCTCCGAGGGCGAATTGTTCATCGATGGCGATAAAGTTCGCGTCTCGCGCAAGGAACGCGAGCTGCTCAAAGAGTATCACGAGCTGGCGACCGCCACGTTTGACCAGGCCGAGGAGATCGCCGAGGAGGGTGTGAAGATTGGACTCCAGGGCGCGGAACTCGGCATCAAAGCCGCGACCGGTGTATTTAAAATTTTGCTGCCCGGTTATACGGCGGAAGATTATGAGCGCGATGTTGAAAAAGAGGCTGAAAAAGTCGAAAAGAAAGCCGAAAAACTTGAGGTCAAAGCCGAAGCCATGGAAAAGATGATGGATCACATCGAGGATATCCACAAGGAACTGCGCGAGCGCGTGGGCGAATTAGACGAGCTTGGATGGTTTTAATTCCGGGGACGGATGGGTCACGGTCTGTTGAGGTCAAATTTTATATCCGGGCATGTGGCTGTCACTTTTAATTTTGAAAACATTAGAATGTGACCCATCCTGCAATAAATTTCCGAGCTTGACAATTAGCAAAATCCAACCTACTTTCTTTCATCGAATGGATCCACTCCCAATTCTTGAGCCGATTCCGTTAAAAATTTGAACTTTTTGGTTAACGACTAACATGAAAAATCGATTTGAATTTTTCCTTTGTGTGCTCGTGGTCACCCTGTCAACGGCACAGGCGCAACGTTATAAAAACAGCATCTCCGGACAAGTGATTGATCCGTCAAACCAGCCGGTGTATTACGCCAATATTTTTCTCGCCAATACCACCCTCGGTACGACGAGCACTGCAGAGGGACATTATCACATCACCAATATTCCGCCCGGCCATTACACACTGGTCGTCTCCTATATGGGTTATGAAACCATCACGGAAAAAGTGTTCATCAACGCCACGAGCAAGTCGTTGTTAAATTTTGTCCTGCAGCCGACCGTGCTTGAAATGGAAACGCTGCGCATCGATCGCGAGCGGGATCGGACCTGGCGTCAGTATTTTAAAGTGTTTGAGCAGGAATTTCTCGGTTATTCCGAAAATGCCAAAGGCTGCACGTTTGAAAATCCGCACGTGCTGCACCTCATCCGCGATGAGGACTCTGGTGTGTTGCACGGCCAAACCATCCAACCGCTGGAATTGGTGCATAACACGTTTGGCTATCGAATTCAGCTCATTGTCCGATCTTTTCGTGTGACAGATGATCAGATCAGTTATACCGTGCTGCCCGTCTTTCATGAAATGGTCGCCAAATCCGAAACACAAAAACGTCAGTGGGACGACAACCGGCGTGCCGCGTTTTACGGATCCTACCGGCATTTTTTTTATATGCTGTTCAACGAGCGGTTTCGAGAATCCGGCTTTTTTTTGGAACAGGTGGAGGAAGCCAAGCGGTTCCGCACGGCTACGGAGACGTTTGATTCGCACTCCACCGTTGGGCGGATTTTTTCGCACACGGATTTTGGCCTGATCAAGCGGCTGCATTTTCGCGATTATTTACGCATCCGCTATCTGGATAACTGGGCGCAAACATCGTTCATCCGGTTGCCGTTCGATACGATGGAAGTTGACATTGCCGGCAATGCATTGTCGGATTTTCAAATAATTCGCTCGGGTCATTGGGGCGAAACGCGTTTTGCCGATGAGCTGCCGCTGGATTATGTGCCACAATAAATTGAATCCACAAAAAAGCTTGTAAACGGTGACGGCGTGCCGCCCTCTAAATAAAGGGAGAAATGTCAAGTTGAGGTTAAGATGAAGAGTTTATTGATTTTTTTACTTCTTATTGTTCCGCTTTTGGCGGAGGATGTCAAGCTCAAACAAAAAGAGCAGCAAAACGATGAACAGGTTCCGAAGGACAACAATCACAGTCAGGTCGTGCCGATTGTGCCGGATTCTCTCAGGTCCTGGCAGATCAAACCGTATGTCGATCCACAATGGGATAAGGATTTTCAGCAGCGGCATGGCGTTTTGATTGTCCCGAACGTTGAAGAGATTGAACTGAATCCGGGAGGCATCATCACAGCGGATCCGAGCGTGGACCTGGGCATGATTCTGCCGAATAGTACGCGACAAAGAATTGTAACGCCAAAAGATCGTGCATCCACGGATGTTTATCCGCACTACAATTTTTTTAGCCCAGACAGCACAGTGGATAAAGTGCCGGATGACTCGAAAGCGGAAAACGAGGAGAATAGCAAAGACGATGCGGATTAATCCGCATCGCGCAACTCTTTTCGGAGTTTCATGTAGGATGATATAATATGCAACGGCATGCGCGACAGCTTGAGACGCGTGTCTGTATCCGCCGTCCATTCCACCGGGAATTCGCAGATTTTATAACCCTTTTTTTGCGCGCGCAAAATGGTTTCAATGTCAAAAGTAAAACCATCGCTGGTGCACTCGGCGTACACGGCGCGTCCGGCATCTCCCTTGTACATTTTAAATCCGCATTGCGTATCCGTAATATGTTTTGGCAGATTGAGCCAGAGCTTCAAAACTGTGATATAAAGCACGGAAACCAGTCGACGTGATAGCCGATGCGGATAAACAATGACGCTGTCTTTGCGTTTGCGAGATCCATGCGCAAAATCGCATTTTTCTTCGCGAAGTAATTTTAATCCGCGCAGCGCATTGTCGTACGGCACGCACAATCCGCTGTCGGCGAACATGATATAATCACCGGTGGATTCCAGAATACCGCGGCGAACCGCATAGCCTTTGCCGCGATTTTCGTCATAACGAATAACATCGAGATGAATATTATCCGGCACCGGCACTTCAGCCTGCTCGGCGGTGTTGTCCGTGCTGCCGTCATCTACAACAATGATCTCGCCGCTGTCACAATGTTCCGATAGAAATTCGGCGGCCGCCAGGACGTCCGCGGCGATTTTATGTCCCTCGTTCAACGCAGGGATGATGATCGAAAAATCCATAATCGTTCCCAAAAAGTTCGTAGAACATAATAGTTTTGGACATTCAATGCAAGTTTTACAGTGTTAAATGGCTGGGAACTTTAAAATTTTGAAACAGTATATAGAAAATTGCGTTTGTAAAAAGTTGGTAATGGCTAAAGAATTGCCTACCTTTGCGTTCTCAAAAATCCATCGTGAAAGAAATTTAATTCAACAATGAATCACATCCTTTTTACCAAACTATGGAGGCTGTTGAAATGAGAAAATTATTGCTCACCTTTAGCTTGTTTCTCATTCTCACTGTAACTATGACTGTCTTTGCTGATATTCAACCCGGACAATCCGTCCACGGATTTACTCTCAAAGAGAAAAAATTTGTCAAAGAAGTGAACGCCAACTGTCTGTTGTTTGAACACGATAAAAGCGGCGCACGACTGTTAAAAATCGCGGCGGATGATGCCAATAAAACATTCAGCATCGCCTTTAAAACCGTGCCGGAATCCGATGCCGGCACGCCGCACATTATGGAGCACAGCGTGCTGAACGGCTCGAAAAACTTTCCGGTGAAAAGCCCGTTTGACGTGCTGGCCAAAGGCTCGCTCAATACATTCCTGAACGCCATGACCGGCGGCGATATCACTATCTATCCGGTGGCGAGCATGAATGACAAGGATTATTTTAATCTCATGCACGTTTATCTCGATGCGGTTCTCAATCCTCTGATCTATGACGATCCGCGCATATTGAACCAGGAGGGCTGGCACCATGAATTGACCGACGCGGAAAGCCCGGTGGTGTACAAGGGTGTTGTCTATAATGAAATGAAAGGTTCATTTTCAAATCCATTGCGCGAGCTGGATTATCAGGTCGATAAAAACCTGTTCCCGGATAACGGTTATGGATTGTCATCCGGTGGCTATCCTGCGGCAATTCCGACGCTGACGCATGACGCGTTTCTCGATTTCCATCGCAAGTATTATCACCCGTCCAACAGCTATATTTATCTTTATGGCGATGCCGATCTTGATAAAGAGCTGGAATTCATCAATCGCGAGTATTTATCACATTACGACCGCTCCGATGCCAAGGCGTTTTTCCCGCTGCAACAACCTTTTGAGACGATGAAAAAAGTGACCGCCTATTATTCGATGGCGGAGGATGCCGACACCAAAGATCAAACCTATCTCGCCGCGAATTATGTCTGCGGCTTGAATATCGATCAAAAACTGGTGACGGCGCTGGATGTGTTATCCGATGTTCTGGTGAATCAGGAAGCGGGACCGATCCGCCTGGCGTTACTTGAGGCCGGCATTGGCAAAGATGCCCGCGCTTCGGTGAGTGCGATGAAACAAAATGTTTTTCAAATCCGCGTGCAAAATGCCAATCCGGAAGATGCGGAGAAATTTCTCGATATCGTCAATTCGACGCTGAAAAATGTCATAGAGACCGGTCTGGATATGGAAGCGGTAGAAGGCACGTTGAATCGTTTCGAGTTCCGTTTGCGCGAAGGCGATGATGCGCAAAAAGGGCTGTCGTATAATTTTCAGGCGATGAACGGCTGGTTCTTTGCAAACGATCCGTTCCTCAGTTTGGAATGGGAAAAGCCGCTGGCCGAATTAAAATCCGATATAAAAAACGGTTATCTTGAAAAGGTACTGAATGAGTATCTCGTCAATAATACTCACGCGTTGCTGTTAACGCTCGAACCCAAACCTGGACTTGAAAAAGAGATCAATCAAAAAACCGAACAGGAATTGGCTGATTTTAAGGCCGGCCTGACCGATGCCGAAAAAGCAAAGCTGATCACGGAGACGCAGGAGCTCATCGAGTACCAGAAACGTGAGGATACGCCCGAAGCGCTGGCGACCATCCCCATGCTGGATTTGCAGGATATTAATCCCAAAGCTGAATGGTACCAGATTAGCGAGAGTAAACTGGGATCCGTTCCGTTGCTCTATTACGAGACCTTTACCAACAACGTTGTATACACCAAATTCAATTTTGACGTTCGTACCGTGCCGGAAGAACTGCTGCCATATGCCGGGCTGCTCGCCGAGGTTCTCGGCAGTTTGAGTACGGAGACTTTTTCGTATGGCGATTTGGACAAACAACTCAATTTGCACACCGGCGGCTTTTCAACCTTTTTGAATACCTATCTAGAAAATCAGGACGATGACAAACTTGTGCCCATGTTCGTTGTGCAGGCCAAGGCGATGAACGTCAAGGTCGACAAGATGCTCGAATTGATGCAGGACATTGTTTATCGTTCCAAACTGGATGATAAAGATCGTTTGAAGGATGTGCTGACGCGGCATCAGTCCCGACTGGATGCCAATGTGAAGAGCAACGGTTTTGAGATCGCCAGAAAACGCATGCGTTCGTATTACAGCAATGAAGGTCAGTTTGACGAACAAACGAGCGGCATTGCCTATTATTGGTTTGTCACCGAGCTTGTTGAATCCTTTGACGACAACTACGACACCATCGTCAAAAATCTGCAGAAAACGGCCCAGGTGCTGTTCAACCAAAATAATCTGATGGTCGCGATGACCTGCAGCAAAGGCGATGTCGCATCTGCCCGCGCGTCGCTGCAAAAAATTGTTGTCGAGTTCCCGTCGGAAAAAGTAACAAAACAGCAGTGGACATTTGACAAGGACGGAAAGAATGAGGGTCTGCTGTCGGCGTCCAAGGTGCAGTACGTCATGCAGGGCTATAATTTCAAAAAGCTTGGATACGAATGGGATGGCAAAATGCGCGTGCTCAACCAAATTTTGTCGCGCGACTGGCTGACCAATCAGGTGCGCGTCATCGGCGGCGCGTACGGCGGTTTCAGCAGCATTCAACCGAGCGGCGACATGTACTTTGGTTCGTATCGCGATCCGAATTTGGCTGAAACCCTTGAGAATTACAAGGGCACAGTTGACTATCTGAAGAATTTTGAGGCGGATGAGGAAACCATGACGCGCTACATCATCGGAACAATTGCGCGCCTTGATCAGCCGCTGACGCCGTCACAAAAAGGAAATGTGGCGCTGCAATACTATTTTGAGAAATCCACGCCGGAGCAAAAGCAGAAAGATCGTGAAGCCGTTCTCTCCACCACGGCGGAGGATGTGAAGAGCTATCAAAAAATGATTGCGGATTTCCTCGAACAAAATTCCTATTGCGTTTATGGCAATGAGGAAAAAGTGCAGGAGAACGCGGCGTTGTTTAATGACGTCAAAGCCACCACAAAATAAAGTCGTCAAGGCGAGGGACGGCACTGTTCCTCGCCTTTTTTTGCTCCCACCATTACTCTTCTCCTATTTACAACTTTTTACTCGAATCAACAATGTTCACCAACAATTGACTTGAAATTCTGTCTGATAAATTGTATAATTGGAACATATTTTCCGTGTTGATCATATGGTCAGATCCTCCCGACTAATTTCTCGATAAATGAGCCCGGCTATGACAACGCTATTTCTGATGCTGTTACTGCCCCTGGGTGTAGGGGCTTCTCAGAACATGCTGCATGATATCGTTTTTTCTTCGGATCAAACGATTGAACTGCGCAACGAATTTATCCAAGTTGAATTTGATCCCAAGACCGGCGCATGGCAGTCTTTATCTTTTAAAGATGCGGGCAATTGTATCGCTCCCGGCTCATCTGCTTTTGATATTTTAATAAATAACCAGCCGTATCTAAAAAATAAATGTATCCAGTTTCTTGGCCACACAACTAGGGTTGATCCGCACAGAAACGGCGTTGTGCTGGATATGATGTATCGGGTGGATGATCTGGAAATTACCTCTTCATTTCGCCTTTTCCCGCACGTAGCTCGCCTGGAACGCTCCATAGCCGTTTCCAATTTTTCGGATCACGAGATAAAACTCTGGGGATTTGTTTTCGAGTTGCCGAATGTCGTGCTTGCTGATCCGGAACGCTGTATCCTAAACATTCCCGGCCCCTGGTTCCCGAAATCATACATAGGCGCGGACAAGCCGTATGCCGAGATGACGAAGACAAACATCACCTGCCACGGCGCACCCGAAGCCGGATTTGGTTTTGTTGGATTGACAAATACCGAACTCGATCTTACTCTGGCAACCTGGATGGTCACGCACGGTGAAGTCAATTATAATCCCATCATCCGCGGTGATGGCGAGCGCCTCACGCTGGCAATGCAAAATAACCGGCAATATCGATTGCTGCCCGGGATGTCGGTTACATCCGATCCGCAGGTCGTTGAATTCACAAAGGGTGATGTGACTGATGCTACGAATTCCTATCGAGAGATGATCGAAAAAACTCTGCCACTTGGCGGTGCGCCGGACTGGGTCAGGGAATCGGTCATCCTTGAAGTCTACCCCCCATATTTTAAAAACGGCTTTGTTGATATCACCAAGAAATTGCCGCACTATAAAGATATCGGTTTCAACTGTATTTATGTGATGCCGCACTGGCTGGGTGGTTACTCGCCCATCGATCTTTACACTGTGAATCCCCAATATGGCACCCAGGAAGAGCTGCAGGAGCTGGTCAAAACCGCGCATGATCTTGGTTTGAAAGTGCTGTTTGATATGGTCATTCACGGCATGAACGAAAAGTCGCCGTTGATGGAAGAACGGCCGGACCTGTTTTGCAAAAATGAACACGGCGAGATCGTTCGTCATCCCACCTGGCGCAGCAAAACATTTGACTGGGCCAATCCGGTTTATCAGCACTACATGGTGGAGCTGGTGACGCACGATATTCAGACCTATAATATTGACGGCTACCGCGTTGACGCGGCCAGCTACAAAGGCCCGAACTGGGATCCGACCATTCCGTATCCGGCATACCGAAGCGGCGCCGCGGCGCCAGAGTTGATGAGCAAAATGCTGAATGCCTTGCGGGACATCAACCCGGACGCCGTGCTGTTGAGCGAAGTGTTTGGCCCGGCTTTTCACAACGTCTGCAATTTTGTACATGATAATCAAACCGAAGCCTGCCAGATGCTCATCGAAAAAATAGAGTCGGGCGAAGCGTCGGCAGAAACATATAAAGCGCATCTCACAAATGTGTTTTCGCTGTTACCGGATGGAGCAAATCGTGTGATTTATACGCGCAACCACGATACCTCGTGGTTTTATCACTTTAACGGCTACACGCCGCGCTTTCTGGCGTTTGAGGCGATTAATGCGTTATGCGCCATCCCGGAGATTTTTGCCGGTGATCCGAACAATGGCCCCAACCCGGATGACGATCCGGAAACCTGGGCTTATTATAAAAAAATGTTTGCCCTGCGCGCCTCGCTGCCGGAATTGACATTCGGCGTTCTCGATCCTAAAGCCGTAACATGTTCGAATCCCATGGTATTTTCTGCGATTAAAAAACTGGCCGGCAAACGCTGCCTGATTTTGGTGTCGCTATTGGAAACGAAAGCAGATGTATCGTTTAGAATTGACGGTTTCACATCGGTCACCTTGATTGACCTTGACGGTACGAAAATAAAATTAAACGAGCCGAAACTAACCATGCAGCCGTTTCAGGTTTTGGTTGGGCGGTTAGAGTAAGCAAGCTAAACGCAGAGCCGCCAAGATCGCAGAGTTGACGCTGAGAATAAAAACCAAAATCACAAATACTCTATTGGCGATAGGTTTTTCAACGTCCAGAAAAAACATCTTGAGCGATTCTGAAAATAATTAATCCTCGGCGTACCCTCAGCGTCCTTGGCGGCTCTGCGTTAAAATTTTTCATATAAAAAAAATCACCAAATCGTGGGAGAACACTATGAAACACATCTCTATTTTTATTATTTTTGCTCTCGGTTTTGCCCTGTCTGCACAAACGCTCAACAAACGCACCGACTGGCTCGGCAACACCTTTTCCGGCGCCACTCAATGGGTGCAAAACTATATTAATGAAATTGCTGTTTTTGAAAACGGCACGGTCCTCACTGCCAGTGATTGGGACGAAAACGGCCGCTGTTCCGGTCTGTACAAGGACGGGGATGTCAATAAAAAAATGTTCCAGCAATACAACGGCGCCGGAGGACACAATTGCTGGGGCTGGGGTACAGCCAGTGAGGCGGTAGCGATTGACTCGAATTTCGTCTATATCATCAATTGTGATGGCGACTTGCTCCGATTTACCTGGGATCCACAAAATATTCACACCAACCGGTACAAAGAAATGGTGCACGTCGGCAGGGCCAGAGGATGCACCACAGCATTCGGCAATATCATTGTGGCGCTGCAAAATGGTGATGTGCTGGTGTTAAAAAGCGCCGACTTTAGCGAGATCGCCTCTTTTCGCGTCGCCAATGTACAGGATGTCGCGGTTGCGAACGACAGCACCCTCTGGCTGCTTGTCGGCAAGACCATTAAGCATTATACGGTTGACGGCACCCAACTTGCCGAAGAAATTACCGATTTGGAAGACCCTGCATCTGTCGCCGTCGATAATCTTGGGCGATTGGTTGTCACAGAAAATGGCTACCGCCGTCAGGTGTTATTTTATGATATTTCCGCCGCACCGCAGTTAGTTCAAACCTTTGGGATTGAAGGCGGCATCAGCGCGGGCACACCGGGTGTGGTAAAAGACCAGCCGCTCAAATTCTTTTCCCTTAAAGGGGCTGATACGGATGCCGACGGCAACATCTATGTTGCCATGAGCCGTCGTGAAAGTATTATGCGAAAATTTACTCCGGATGGTGAACTGCTATGGGAGATGCTCTCCCTGGCGTTCCTCGACAATGCTGATGCAGACATCACAACGGACGGCGCCAAGGTGTACGGGGTTGATGAGATTTATGATGTCACTTATGGCGATAATGGCATTGAATGGGAGCTGGCCGCCATCACCCGCGATGAATATAAATACCCAAAAGATTCGCGCATCAGCACGCAAACCACGCACAGCACTTTTGTTCGTAATGTTGAAGGACATCGGTTAATGTTCATGTCGAGCCAAACAGCAGGACCGTTCAAAATTTACTATTTTAATCCCGAAACGGACGGCGAGATTGCCATTCCGACCGGAATGACAAAAGGCAAAGGCTGGGCATTGTGGCCCGATGCCGCTGGAAATGTGTGGACATGTGACGGCAAAAAAATAATTCGGGAACCGCTTGCCGGCTTTGAACCGAGCGGTAAGCCAGAATACGGCCAGTCGACAAGTTATTCCATCCCCGAAGAATTCGTCACGGTGGAACGCCTGATTTACCTGCCGGAAAGCGATGTCATGTATCTCAGCGGCTTTACCAAAGATAATCGTGATCCGGGCGGCTCCTGGGGACTCATCGGCACAGAAGTCATTCGTTATGATAACTGGTCCACTACACCAACGCAGGTGTATCGTCTCAAAGTGCCGTTTGACACCTGGGAAGGCGGCGGCGCCCCTGATATGATTTTACCCAAAAGTCTTGCCGTAGCCGGCGACTATATTTTTGTCGCGTATGTTTATAACGATGGTGAATCCGGAAACAAACCGCCGGTAAAAGTCTTTAGCGCATCAGCCGGTCAATTCGTCGGCAATCTGCGTCCGACAAAAGAGGTCGGCGGCATATCCGGTTGGGTTGATATCGCATTTGCGCTGACGGCCATGCAGCGCTCTAATGGAGAGTATGTGGTATTTGTTGAAGAAGACCTGCGCGCTAAAACGCTGGTGTATCGGTGGAATCCGACAACGGACGGTGTGGAGCAGCCAAGGGATACCAGTAGTTTAGCGCCGACCGATTTTGAGCTCTATCCCAACACGCCCAATCCGTTCAATCCGACCACTCGAATTAACTTTGACATGCCAAAAACGGCGCACGTGTCACTTGGTATTTACAATGTCCTCGGCCAGCGCATTCGCTTGTTGGGAGATGAAAACCGCGACGCCGGACAATACAACTTGACATGGGACGGATTGAATGATGCCGGCCAACAGGTTACCAGCGGTGTGTACCTGATGCGCCTGCAAAGCGAAAATGTGGTGTTGACGCAAAAAATGTTGTTGGTGAGATAGCAAACCATGGCGAGTTAAGCATTTAAGCAATCAACTTGCATGACAAGGACAAGTCATTACAAACGAGCGGAGCGAGTGCGGCACTCTCCTGAGAAAGAGCAGTTCCATTTCCGGTCCAGGATTGGGACATCCTGTACGGGAAATGGAGTGGGATTTCAAATCCCCAGGTCGGACTTTAAGCCCGGTACATTTAAACGTTTAGGGATTCCATCCTAAACGATCAAAATCAATATGACTTTACCGAATAGATGAAATTAATTTAACAAACAAGGAGCCTATCCATGCGTCACTTTTTACCACTCTTTCTACTGCTGATCTCAATGTCAGTTTTTGCGCAACTCAATTACACAACATCCTGGATCGGCAACAGTTTTTCCGGGAAATCCCAATGGGTGCTGCAGGATATCACGGATATTCATGTCACGCCGGACGGCACCGTATTCACCAATGTTTTTTGGGATGAGAACGGCGGCGAAGTGACTCAATTCAAAGACGGCAAATTCATCAAGACCGCAACCTGGACGCACGGCTGGGGCTACCACGGCGGCGATGCGATTACGGCCAATTCGAATTATGTCTATTTTGCCTATTTTGTTGAGAACGAAGGCGGCGGCTTGCAGGACCCGAACAAATGGCCGCCAAAGGGCTATGACTGGATTTGCGTCAATCGGCGCTTTTTATCCAATATTCAAAAGAACGCCACCTGGGACGGCGGGCTTGGCGGCGCGACCAAGGGCAATTATCTTCTCATCCACGAAATTAAGAACGGCACTAAAGGCGCGGGCGTCAGCGGGCTGGCGGCGGATGATTCGCTGCTGTTTGTCAGTTGTCCGCTGGATAACAAAATCCGCGTTTACAACGCCGAAACCATGCAGCCGGTGCGCGACTGGTCGCTGACGAATCCCGGCCGATTAACGCTGGATTCCGAGGGTTTGTTGTGGGCGGTCAGCGGTCAGAACATTATTCGGTTTGACCACAGCGGCACAAAGCTCGACGAGATTGTCATCGACAGTTCTATTCTCCCTTACGATATCGATGCCACAACCGACAATCGTTTGTTTATCAGCGATCGCGGTCAAAATCAGAATATTCAAATTTACCAAAATATAACCACCGCGCCGGTGTTTGCTTCGACTTTTGGTCAACAGTACGGCATTTACGCGGGACCTGTTTTTGGCGCTTTTGGTGATCTGCGTTTTAACAATCCCATGGGTGTTGGTGTTGATGAAACAGGACATATCTACGTCGCCTCCAGCAGTTCCAGCGCCGGCGAAACCGGCGGTGGCGGCGGAGTTGTGCTCGAATCCTATACCGGCGCCGGCAGCCTCAACTGGCGTCTTTTCGGCCTGGAGTTTATTGACTGCGCGGCCGCCGATCCCGAATCTGAAATGGACGTCTATACCAAAGAAGAACATTTTATTGTCGATTATTCCAAACCGGCCGGCGAACAGTGGACCTACAAAGGCTACACGGTTGACAAATACAAGTACCCGGACGATCCGCGCTTGCACAACTGGTCCGCGGGCGCCAAAGTTCAGCGTATTCAGGGCGAACTGTTTTTATTTGTCAACGCCATGCACATGGAAACGCTGTTTCAATGCTATCGATTTTCTCCCGACACTGACGGCGAGATTGCCATTCCATCGACCTTTTTTGCCGCCGGCCCTTACAATAAACCGGACGGCTGGCCGATCGGACAACCAACCAGCGGCGAATATATCTGGCGCGATGGTAACGGCGACGGCGCGTTTCAGGCGAATGAATATCTTAGCCAAAACGCCACCGCGCCCACCATTTGGGGCTGGTTTGTTGACAGCGACGGGACGGTGTGGCAGGCGACGCAAACCAGGGGCATCCGAAAATTCCCGCTGCAAGGCCTGGATGAACACGGCAATCCCATCTGGACTTTTGACAGCATGGAGATTATCGAGACGCCGGCGCCGATCAATCGCCTCGAACGCATTCACTATAATGCCGAGACAGACGTCATGACGCTTGTCGGCTATACGCCGGAGAATCCACACCACGACGGCATGTGGAAAATTATGGGCCGCGAAGTGGTGCGTTATGATAACTGGAGCAAAGGCAACCGCGTTGCGCGCCTGCGCATTGTGCCGGATTACAAAGTGTCAAATGACGGCGCCACCAAACCGGCGTCCGTGGCCATGACCGATGATTTTATTTTTGTCGTTTATGTGATGGAAGAGCGGGTGAATGTCTACAGCGCCAAAACCGGTGTCAAGGTTGGCGAAATGTCGCCGCTAAAAGACCTGGGCGATTGCGGCTGGGTTGATATTCCCGAGGGCATCGAGGCGTTTCAGCGCGACAACGGCGAGTATGTCATTTTTGTTGAAGAGGATGCCAAATCCAAAATCATCATGTACCAATGGGAAACCGGCGGCGTTGACATTGGTGTTGCGCCGGAGATTAAAATTATCAGCCCCAGCGCCGATTCCATTTACACCATGCCGGCGAAATTTGTCGTTCGGGCCACGGCCTCGGCCGGCGTCACAAAAGTTGAATTTTTCGCCGATGGCCTCAAGCTCGGTGAGGACGCTAACGGCGCAGATGGATGGAGTATCGGCTGGGAAAACGTCACCCCCGGCAAACACACGCTTATTGCACGCGCCACGGACAGTAACGGTTTGACCAACACCTCAGACCTGGTGACAGCGGAGGTGACGGTCGCCGACGGCCCTTTTTTCGGCTATCCCCTGCCTTTGCCCGGTCATATTGAAGCGGAGAATTTTGACGGTGGCGGCGAGGGTATTGCCTATCATGATGTCGATCCCGAAAACAAGGGCGGCGAATACCGCTCCGACGGCGTCGACATCCAAAAATGCACTGACCTGAATGGCGGCTATGCTGTTTTTGATATTCAAGATGGCGAGTGGCTGGCGTATACGGTCAACGTCGATTCGACGGCGTTGTATCGCCTCAAAGTTCGTATCGCGGTTGAAAAGGACGGCGGCGCTTTTTTCATCACATTAAATGGCAAGAATGTGACTGGAACAATTGAAATTCCGCCTACCATGGGGCCGGCGTTGTGGAACACCATCACCCTGGACAGCCTGAAGCTTGCCGGCGGTGAGGCCAGACTTGTATTTGAAGCCGTCACCGGCGGCTTTCAACTGAATTATATTGACGTGCTCAGCTCCGGTACCGGCAGTATCACGCGCGAGTGGTGGGACGGAGTGAGCGGCACGAAAATTTCGGACATCCCGACCGATCAAAAACCCACGGGAACAAATGAGCTGTCGCTTTTTGAATGCCCGACAGATTGGGGCGATGACTACGCGCAGCGTGTTCGCGGCTATCTCTATCCACAGACATCGGGCGACTATACTTTTTGGATCGCCAGTGATGACGCCTCGGAACTCTGGCTCAGTACTGACGATGCGCCGAATAACAAAGTCAAATTGTGCGGCGTGTCCGGTTGGGTCCCGTCGCGGGCGTGGGATCAAAATGCTGAGCAGAAATCCCCAAAAATTAAATTGACGGCCGGCCGAAAATACTATATTGAGGCGCTGCACAAAGAGGGCAGCGGTGGCGATAATTTAGCCGTGGCCTGGAGTGGCCCGGATATCAAACGCGATGTGATAGCCGGTCAATATTTGTCGCCGTACGAGGATAAATATTGTGATCTTGTACTCGTTGACTTTGCGCCGAAATATGTCAGCACGGAAAATCAATATCAATTTACCTTCACCGTTACAAACGCCAGTGCTATTGCTACGCCTAACGAAATTCCATTTACCGTTCATATTATGCTTGGGGACAAAGTTGTTTGTGGCTCCGATCTTTACTATACGGACATCGCCGGTTGGACAACATTTACAGGTTTGATTCACGAAGGCGTTGAGCTTCAGGATGGCGTACACGAATTGACTGCAGTTGTGGATCTTTATAACGATGTGACAGAAATCGACGAAGCCAATAATTACAAATCCAAAATTGTCATGGTTGGGTCTCGGCAGCCGGAAAATCCAGATGACGTTGTGAAGGGCATGTATTATGAATTTTTTCTCGGCGCCTGGAGCGAGCTACCCGATTTTGATACACTCACGCCCACAACAACCGGCGTTGTCGATAATTTTGATATCAGCCCCCGCACTCGCGATGACAATTTTGCCTTTCGCTTTCTCGGCTATATCCAGGTGCCGGAGGAAGGCGACTATACCTTTTACACGGCATCGGATGACGGCAGCAAATTGTACATTGGCGACATTGAGGTGGTCAACAACGACGGCCCGCATGGTGTTGAAGAAAAATCCGGCAGCATACCGTTAAAGGCCGGGACACATGCCATCACGGTGACATTTTTTGAAGCCGGCGGTGGTGAGGATTTGTTCGTCTCCTATAAAGGGCCGTCGATTTCCAAACAAAACATTCCGGATGATGTGCTGTATGTGAATAAAGTGTTGGCGGCTGTTGAATCAGGGCACGTTTTACTGCCGCAAGATTACAAGCTCTATCCCAACACGCCCAATCCGTTCAATCCGACCACACGAATCACGTTTGATATGCCAAAAGCGGCGCATGTCTCGGTGGGCATCTATAACGTCCTCGGCCAGCGCGTTCGCCTTTTGGTGGATGACAGCCGCGATACCGGCCAGTACACTCTCACATGGAATGGCTTGAATGATGCCGGCCATCAGGTCACCAGCGGCGTGTATGTGCTGCGCCTGCAAAGCGAAAATGTGGTGTTGACGCAAAAGATGGTGCTGGTGCGATAAATTCTTTTTTTGAAATCTATAGACTGTTCTATTGAATATCCAACGCAAAGCCGCAAGCTCACAGAGAATAATTATCCCTCAGCGATTTTTTTTGCGAGCTCCGCACCCTCTGCGTTTACGAACGTTTCGGTTTTTCATTTAAAGGGAGTCAGATTATGAAATGGAGTTTTGTCCTGTTGTTAGCAACACTACTCTTCGTCGGTTGTGCCCCGCGGACCGAAAATCTTGTCGAGTACATCAAGCCAATCATCGGCACCTCCGGCCACGGCCACACCTTTCCCGGCGCTACTGTGCCGTTTGGCGGCGTGCAGCTCAGCCCGGATACCGGCACCGAAGGCTGGGACTGGTGCTCCGGTTATCATTATTCCGACAGTTCCATCATCGGTTTTAGCCACACGCATCTCAGTGGTACGGGCCGCCCCGAATTGCTCGATGTTTTGTTAATGCCGACCACAGGCAATATCACATTCAATCCCGGCACAAAAGAAAATCCGGATGCCGGCTATCGGTCGCGTTTTTCGCACGATAATGAAACGGCCAGGGCGGGCTATTATGCCGTCACACTGGATGACTATGATATCGATGTGGAACTCACCACCAGCCGCCGCGCCGGAATGCATCGATACACGGCCAAAAATGCCGATGCCATCAACCTTGTTATTGACCTGGAACATAGCCAGGCTACGGATGTCATCTCCCACAGTCATCTTAAAAGTGTCAACGATTCGCTCATCGTCGGCTCGCACACATCCCGCGGCTGGGGCGAAGGTGATGAACTCTATTGGGTCGAGCACGAGGTGTTTTTTGCCGCGCGTCTGTCCCGGCCCATACAAGGCGCCGTTTTGTGGGCCGATGATAACGCTCAAGCCGGTTTGGCAGAAATCAACGGCACGCATGTCAAGGGCGCGTTCACCATTCCATTACCGGCGGAGAAGCAACTGCTCGTCAAAGTCGGGATTTCCGCGGTGGATGTGGACGGCGCTCTCAAAAATCTTGATGCCGAAATCCCCGGCTGGGATTTTGACGCGGTCCGTGCCGACGCCGAAAAACAATGGTCTACGATTGTCGAAAAAATTCACATCACCACAAAAGATAAAGCGCTCAAAGAAACATTTTATACGGCCATGTATCACGCCTGCATCGCGCCGTTCACCTACACGGATGTTGACAATCGCTACCGCGGTTTTGATAAAAAAATCCATACGGCGGATGGCTTTACCAACCTCACCGGTCTGTCGTTATGGGACACGTTCCGCGCCGGTAATCCGCTCTTTACCATTCTCGAACCGGATATCGTCAAAAACATCATCCACTCCGCGCTGGCGCAATATGACGAATACGGCCTGCTGCCGGTGTGGCCGCTCTGCAACAGCGAGACCAACTGTATGATCGGCTATCACGCCGTACCGGTTATTGTTGATGCCTATTTCAAAGGCATCCGCGATTTTGACGTCAACAAAGCCTACGAGGCCATGAAGAAAAGCGCTAAACAGGATGACTTTGGTATCAAGTATCTAAAAAAGTACAATTATATCCCAACCGACAAGGACAACAAGTCGGTTTCCAAAACGCTTGAATATGCATTTGACGATTGGTGCATTGCACAGATGGCCAAAGAGCTTGGCAAGCAAGACGACTACAACTATTTTATGAACCGCAGCCAGGCGTATAAAAACGTCTTTGAGCCAAAATCCGGTTTTATGCGCGGCCGTAAAGCCAACGGGCAATTTGTTGAGCCGTTTGATCCGACCTTTGCCTCTTACGGCCAATCGGATTTTATCGAAGGCAACTCGTGGCAGTACATGTGGTTTGTGCCGCACGATGTAAACGGCCTCATCGATCTGCTCGGTGGCAACGAACCATTTGTTGCCAAACTCGATCAACTCTTTAGCTCGGAAACATCCTCATCCGAAGGCAAGCCAATCGACATCACCGGGCTCATTGGCGAGTATGCGCACGGCAATGAACCGAGCCATCACACCGCCTATCTTTATATGTATGCCGATCAACCGTGGAAATCGCAGCAGCGCCTCGATGAAATCATGCGCACGCTCTACACCAACCAACCCGACGGCCTCTGTGGTAATGAGGACATGGGGCAGATGTCGGCCTGGTACGTTTACAGCGCGCTTGGTTTTTATCCGGTCAATCCGGCGGACGGCCGATATGTCTTCGGCACGCCGCGTTTTGAAAACGCGGAGATTGCCATGCCGAGCGGCAACACCTTTACCGTTAAAGCGACAAACCTGAGCGCTGAAAACATATATATACAATCCGTTCATGTGAACGGCGAGGCTTATGACAAGGGTTATATAAACCACAATAGCATGCTCGACGGAGGCACGCTCGAATTTGTAATGGGCAGCAAACCGGGTAAAACGTTTGTGATGGACTAGGCCGCTCTTTCTAACATGAAACCACGAATTTCACGAATTACACGAATTGACTTTTTCCGAGTTCGTGTAATTCGTGGTAACCGTTTTTTCTCTTTGTTAATCCCAAGAACCTTCCAACTATTATTTGCAATCCTTGTGTGATTCGTTTATATTGTTCTCCAAACCAACCATTAAAAAAATATGCCAAACACCTTTAAAACCATTTTCCACATGGCCGGCGCTGCCTTTAAAAAGAATTGGCTGCCCGGACTCATTTTACAGATTTTCGGTCTACTCATAGTACTCGGTTATTATGTTGTTGAGCCGTTCCGCAATGTTTTGCAAATTATTGCGGATATGCAGCAATCCGGCGGTTATCTGTTCTCGGCCGTCATCACCGCTGTGTTTGCGGGATTCATTCCTTTTGTCGTTCAGATGATTTTTGAACGCGAACAACCGCAGCGCTATCATCTGTGGACCGGACTGTTTATCGTCTTTTTTTGGGCCTACCGCGGTATGGAAGTTGACCTGCTCTATCGTCTTCAGGCTGTCTGGTTTGGCGACGAGTTGTCGTTTTTCGTCATCCTGAAAAAAACGCTCGTTGATCAATTTGTCTACGCGCCGTTCTGGTCCATTATGATTGTGACGCTGGGTATTTTATTCAAAGACTGCAAGCTGTCATTTCGAACGTGTCGCCGTCAGTTGAACAAAACATTTTTTACCATCACCTATCCGTCCATCGTATTTTCAACCTGGCTCATCTGGGTGCCCGGTGTGGCGATCATTTATTCGCTGCCGCAATTGCTTCAGGTGCCGATGATGAATATCGTCGCCTGTTTCTACGCCATTTTGGTGATGTACATGACGCGCCACCGGGAAGAATTGCAGCGCGAATCGAATGTAGAATAGAATTTGAATTAATCAGTCTATACTTTGTCGCACACCTTCAGGTGTACGACAAATTCGGGGAACATGTGGTGTCCGACAAATTATGCACAACAGGAGGAGAATCGTGAAAACTCGCCGATCCTTTCTAAAAGACGTGGCACGTGGAGCTACGGCCATTGCCGCGCTGCCAGTATTATCCAGCGCCCAGGAAAAGTCG
>CAYSNA010000018.1:21355-24554 GCA_964432185.1 uncultured Cytophagia bacterium | reverse complement strand
GTACTGGTGCTGCTCACGGACATGACCAACTTTTCCGATGCGCTCAAAGAAATCGCCATTACCATGGAGCAGGTGCCGTCCAACCGTGGTTATCCCGGCGATTTGTATTCGCAGCTCGCCTCCCGTTATGAAAAGGCGGTTGACTTTGAAGGCGCCGGTTCCATCACCACGCTCGGCGTGACCACCATGCCCGGCGATGACGTGACCCATCCGGTTCCGGATAACACCGGTTACATCACCGAAGGTCAGTTTTATCTGCGTAACGGCCGCATCGAGCCGTTTGGTTCGCTGTCGCGTCTGAAACAGTTGGTGAACAATAAAACGCGTAAAGATCACCGCGCCATTATGGACGGCATGATTCAGCTTTACGCTCAATACCTCGAAACGCTTGAAAAACGCTCCATGGGTTTCCGCATGAGTTCCTGGGATGACAAGCTCATCAAATACGGTGAGCTGTTTGAATCCACAATGATGTCGCTCTCCGTGAACATTCCATTGGAAGAAGCGTTGGATCGCGGCTGGAGCATTCTGGCGGAATGTTTCAAACCGGAAGAAACCGGTTTCCGTTCCGAGCTGGTCAAAGAATTCTGGCCGAAAAAACAAGAAGCAGAAGCAGAGGTAACAGTAGATGGCGAAAATTAAACTCACAAAAAATGAGCTCAAGTCTCAAAAGGACGCGCTCAAACGCTTTACCCGCTATCTGCCAACCCTGGAGCTGAAAAAGAAACAGCTTCTTGTGGAGATACAAAACATCCAGAAAGAAGTTGAGCGCCTGCAGGCAGAGTACGAAACGGTCGAAAAACAGGTGGCGCAATGGGTGGCTGTTTATGCGGATGATTCGATTGATCCGTCCGACTATATCGAGGTCAAGGAACTCATCACCGGGACCGGCAATATTGCCGGTATTGATATTCCGTTGTTTGAGGATTTGACCTTTGAGGATATTGAGTACGACTTTTTTACGACGCCTCTCTGGATTGACGCCGGCCTCAAGGTGGCGAAAGAACAGGCTCGCCGCCAGGTGGAATGGGAAACCTATCAAAAGCAGCAGGAGTTGATCGAAAATGAATTGCGCACAACGATTCAGCGCATCAAGCTGTTTGAAGAGGTGAAAATCCCGGAAGCCAAGGAAAATATTCGCGTCATCCAAATCTTCCTCGGCGATCAAATGACCGCCGAAGTGGTTCGCGGCAAAATCGCCAAAAAGAAAATCGAACGGAAGAAACAGATGGAGGCGGCCGCATGATTGTTCCTATGAAAAAACTTACGCTCCTGGTGAGCGCACGCGAACGCCGCTCGGCGCTCGATGAACTGCGCCGACTGGGTGTGCTGCATGTTCAACATATTAAAAATCCGTCGTCGGATGACATCTATGACTTGCAGAATCAGCTCGCTGATATCGACAAAGTCAAAGTGATTCTGGACGGCGAGGTGAAAAAAGCCAAAGACGGCATCGCTGCTCCGGAACTCGTTCAAAAAGCGCTCGCGCTGTCCGCTCGCAAAGATACATTGACTGCCGAGCTGAATGAAAAGAACGAGCAGAAAAAATGGTTCGAGTCCTGGAGCGATGTCTCGTTGGCTTCTGTCGAAAAATTAAAACAAGCTGGATTGTTCGTACGTTTTTACGTCACGGATAAAGACGGCTTTAAAAGTCTTCCGGCTGAGGCGCAGATTTTTACGGTTCAGGAATCCAAGGAGGGCGTAAAGTTTGCCTTCTTTGGCAAGAATGACGACGACAAACTCGATTTTAACGAATCGCGTATGCCGCAGGTTGAGGTGAGCCAACTCGAATCCCGTATTGCCGACATTGAAATTGAACTGGCGGCGATCAAGGCTGAAATTGCCGAGCTGGTTCCGCACAAAACGGTGCTCGACGATTTCAGAGCGGGCATTGAGAAAAAACTCGAACTCAACAATGTGCTGTACGGCATGGCCGATGAAGGTCAGTTTGCCTATCTGCAGGGATTTTGTCCTGAGGATAAGGTGAGTGATGTTGAAGCCGCGTCGGACAGACACGGCTGGGGCGTCATCATCGACGATCCGGACGATCCGAGTGAGGTGCCGACGTTGTTGCGCAACAAACAGCCCTCAAGCTGGCTGGAGCCGCTGCTCAAGTTCATGGGCACGCTGCCCGGCTATCACGAAATGGACGTCAGTTTTGTCTTTCTGGCGTTCTTTAGCGTGTTTTACGCCATGATCATTGGCGATGCCGGATACGGTCTCATTTTCCTTGGCGCCACCATCTTTTTTAGAATTAAAATGAAAAACGCGCCGGCGGCGCCGTTCTTCCTGTTTGGTCTCCTCAGCGTCACAACGCTAATCTGGGGATTTATAACCGGAACATGGTTTGGCTCAAAGGCGATTGCCGAGCTGCCGTTCTTGCAGCCCTTCATTATCGAGAATATGTACAGTTTTAATGAATCGGAAGCTGCGACGATGTTCATGAAACAGTTTGTGTTCATCCTCGGCGCGACGCAGTTGATCATTGGGCGCTTGCTGGCGATGAGCCGCAAGTTGAAGCAACCGCAGGCGCTGGCCGAGTTCGGCTGGATTTTGGTCACGATTTTCATGTACTTTTTAGCCCAGATGCTGGTTAATGAGCAACCCATGCCGAATTGGCCGCCGTATCTGCTCGTAGCCGGTATGGTGCTGGTCCTGGTGTTTACCGATTTTCAAAAGAATCTGCTTAAAGCCATTGGCGGTTCGCTGATCACGACCGTTCTCGATACCATCAGCCGTTTTTCTGATGTGGTGTCGTATATCCGTCTGTACGCTGTTGGAATCGCCAGCGTCACGGTTGCCGCCAGTTTTAACGAAATGGCCGGCGGTTTTGCCGCGCCGCTCGTGCTCATCTTCGGCCATAGCTTGAATATTATTCTTGGTCTCATGTCCGTGCTCGTTCATGGCGTTCGTCTGAACATGCTCGAGTTCTCCGGCGCGTTGGGACAGGAATGGTCGGGAAAAGAGTATAAACCGTTTAAAGAATGAAAAGGTGAGACGGAAGACGTTAGACGCAAGACGAGATATGAAAACCGTCTGACGTCTCGCTTCTTACGTCTTACTTTAAATCACTACATACTGATTAGAAAAGAAATTTAGAATAACGTTTTAATTGAAAGGAATTCGAAATGATTCAAGGATTAGGTGACCTCAATCTGTCGTTGGCTTTGGCCGCTATGGGTTCTGCATTGGGAACCGG
>CAYSNA010000018.1:0-21255 GCA_964432185.1 uncultured Cytophagia bacterium | reverse complement strand
GTGACCTCAATCTGTCGTTGGCTTTGGCCGCTATGGGTTCTGCATTGGGAACCGGCGTTGCCGGTATGGCTGCCGTTGGCGCCTGGAAAAAAGCGTTTGCCGCGAACAAAGCGGCTCCGTTCATTTTGGTCGCATTTGTCGGCGCCCCGTTGTCCCAGACTATTTACGGCATGATCCTTCAAGGCGCTATCCAGAGTAAAGCACTCGAGTTGAACGTCACGGATGGCAAATCCGTTATCGCCCTTGCCGTTATGGGCGCCCTCTGTGGTGTGGCCATTGGTCTTTCGGCTTTTATGCAGGGTAAGGCCGGCGCCAAAGCAGCCGATGCCTTGACCGAAACCGGCAAAGGTTTTGGTAACTATATTATGGTCGTTGGTGTTATCGAAACAGTCGCGCTCTTTGTGATGGTGTTTGCGATGGGCGCTGTTGGCAAGCTTGTGTAACATATTACACAATTCGCACTAAAAAAAGCGACGCACCTCCAAGGTGCGTCGCTTTTTTGTTATGATCGATTTTTGCCGGGGCTATTTGTCATCGATTACTTCAAAATCAACATATTCCTCATCCTCTCGCGAGAAATTCGACTGCTGCGTTTTCGCCATCTTTTTCAATTTCCATCGTAGCCACCAATAACCAATAACACCGGCAACAACGAGTATGGCGACAAGGGCAATAATGAACGGCAAGACAAACCAAAATATCACGCCAACAGCCACGAGCGTGAGGATTGAATATAAGGTCGTCAACCATAAAGGTTGTGTTCGTCCGGATTGAATTCTGTACATGATCATAGATTCTCTCATAATTATTCAAAAGTTGGCAAAGGTACCCATTACTCTTCCTTACATTCAACAGAAAAATAACTCTATTCATTTCCCGTGTTCATGCGGTCAGGTTTTCCCCTTGCCAGAGCCGCGTTTCACTATCTCACCACAAGGCAGTGCCATTTTCTTCTTGCTTTATTTTGCCAAAAAGACTTTATTCAAAGAGGGATTTGGGCGGGGAGGATTCTTTCATATCGCAGGATAAAATGGCATCAAAGAAATACAAGGCGGATTAATTCATTTTCGGAATTTAGGGACCAGGCGTACACATCAAAATGATGGGGTATAAAGTGATCAACATGCAGAGAGTATGGCGACACTTTTTGAACAGGCTTTACAAAAATCCGGTCAAAATAGCGCTTGCCTTGAGTGTCAGCTTGATCGCAACGTGTTCGCTGATTATTGCCATCGAAACCAATACCTCTTTTGCCAGTGCGCTGCTGAAGGTGTTGCCGCTGTTTCTGGGCGAGTTAGGAGACATTGAATATAACACAGGCCTTGCCAAACTGGCCGGCACCATCGGCCTGTTTTCCGGCGTCGGTTTTATGGCGATTATTGGTGGACGGATTGTCTCGTGGTTCGTCAGCTTTTCTCTTAAAGGAGGGAGAATCGTGAAAAATGTGAAATACAAAAATCATATCATCATTTGCGGCTGGAATTTTCAAGGCGAAAATATGGTCAAGCAGCTTATGTCGCCGGATATTAAAAAAAAGCATGATATTGTCATTCTGGCCAATTTACCGAAACGGCCGAATGTGGTCGATTCGGTCGATTTTATTCACGGCGATCCGACAAAGGAAGACGATTTGATCAAAGCCGGCATTATGACCGCCGAGACGGCCATCGTACTTACCGGCATGGGGCAGGGGACGGACCAGGACATGAATCCGGACGCGCAGGCCGTTTTGATTACGCTGGCCATCGAAACCTTGCGCCAGGATGTTTATACCTGCGTGCAGCTTTTTAATTCGGAATATAAAAAACATCTCGAACGCGCCAATGTGGATGAATATATTTGTCTGGACCGGTTGAGCGGCAATCTCATGGTCGCCTCGGCCTTGAACCACGGACTGTCGAGAATTCTTGGCGAACTGCTCGAGTTTTCCTCCGGCAGCGAATTTTACAAAAAAGATGTCCCCGAGGCATTTATCGGGATGCCTTTTCGAAAAGTCGCGGAGATTTTGCATCAAGCCCACATTACGCTCATCGCCATCGAAACAAAAGAAAAAATGCCGCGATGTGATGAAAACGGAAACGAGATCTTTGATAAGCAGGGTCAACCACTTTGGAATGAGAAGGAAAAGTGGATCATCAATCCGCAAGAAAAAGAGTACCCCGGCGACTATAAAATACAGCCGGAAGACAAGATGTTTTTCCTCGCGGTTGAAGAACCGACGGACCGCGATGTGATGAGTATTGTCAAAGGTTAAAAAAACTGCACCGTAACACACGGGCCTTCAATCCAATCTGCGCTTTTGCCGTTGCCAACAATGTATGCTCTGGCGATCGGCACAACAGTACGCCATGTCTGATCCCTCACCTAAAATATATATTTGATCTGATTTTATTTAGTCGTATTATTGCTGCTTGTAAATTTTCAGAATTTGGCACCTCATTTTATTAGAGGAATATGAATCTTCTCTCTTTTGACATTTTTCGAACGGTTTCAATGCCCAATGCGCGGCATCTGTCGTCCAAACAGTTTTTTGGCTCCCTGTCCATGGTGCAGGAGGCGGACTGGATTCTGTTCCCCGAGTATTGGCAGGTTAATATTTTGCACTATGTGTTGAAAAAACAGATTTTCCCCAATATTGCCACTTATCACCTTGGGCACAGCAAGGTTGAAATGACGCGCGCCTTTCAAACGGTGGCGCCGCATCATGTGCCGGAAACGCATATCCTCAGCAACATACCGGAACATCAGGATCGCGTTTTGCACGATTTGTTCTCGTTTCCTTTTGTGGCCAAAGATGTGGTCAACAGTGGCGGGCACGGGGTTTTTCTCATCGAAAACAAAAAACAATGGCAGCAGTATTGCGCCGCGCACACTGTGCTTTATGTGCAGGAAGCACTGCCTATTGACCGCGATATGCGGATTGTCATCATTGGCAATAAAGCGATTGCCGGATATTATCGCGCGCAGGCGTTGGGGCGCTTTCATACCAATGTCGCGCAAGGCGGTGAGGTGTTGTCGGACGAGGTGCCGGTAGCGGTGCTCGCGTTTGTCGAGTGGCTGGCGCAGCAACTCGGCGTAAATCATGCCGGTTTTGATGTGGCTGAAATCAACGGGCATTATTATGTTTTTGAGTTCAATCGATTGTTCGGCAATCAAGGCTTGAAACAAAAAGGTATTGATCCCAACAAAATTATTTATGACTATCTGCTGGAGCAGAGTTCCTCCATTTTTGATCCGCTTATCCCACGGCCCGCCAGCGCCAAACCGCGCAAAGCGGCCTGATCGATGTCACGCGTCTTTTAATAATCCCTGCACACATATTTTATCTGATCTCCAAACCCTGACTTATCAGAAGCAAAAAGATAATGGGACACGGATTTGAACGGATTAGATCGATTTACACGGATTGAGTTCATTTTTTTATTGCCCTAAAACAAGGATATCCAATCCGTTTTTATCGGTTGTATCTGTGCACATCCGTGTCCTCTATTTTTTCTCGAGCAACTTTTGCCAAATTTGGATAAAAATTTAGATAAAAGCACCTAATCCGGACAAGTCGGAACCAAAAAGAACCACGAATTACACGAATTTTACTAATGGAAATTGATCCAAACCAATTCGGATTTTTCGTGAAATTTGCCGTCTGCCAATCTACATTGTACCGTTGATTTTACGGAAAACATTCTTATCTTTGACTGTCATAAAAAATGATTTTATTCGAAAGGTCCAACCGATGAAAAAGTTGAAACTATCCTGTACTTTTATGTTGATTTGTCTCTCCTCGTTGTTCGCCCAGGTTGAAAAACCGGATCACGTCAAATCCACCGGTTTTTTTACCGTGAACGGAAAAATCTACAATCCCGACGGCACGGAATTTATCATGCGGGGATTAAATCAAAACCACTTTTGGGGACAGGAAACGTTCAATCTCAACAGCATTGAGGGCATCGCCAACACGCCGGCCAATTGCGTGCGCGTGGTGATGAGCGATCAGGATTGGGTCAGCCAATCCAATACGCCGGCGAAAAAACGCATGCTGGTGGAAAAGTATATCGCCAAAGGTATTGTGCCGATGGTGGAGCTGCACGACGGCACGTGCGAATCGAGTCCATCTTTTATTGAAAAAATGGTCGATTCGTGGACGCTGCCGCAAAACGTCGCGTGGTTGAACGAGTACGAAAAATATGTCATTCTCAATATTGCCAACGAATGGGGCCCGGGCGATACGGATGCCGATTGGCGCGTTTGGCGCGATACCTACAAACAGGCGATCACTGACATTCGCGACGCCGGCATCAACACCATGATTGTCATCGATTCGCCGAAATGCGGACAAGGGCCGCGGGCGATGCAAGTGTACGGACAGGAAATTTTTGATCACGATCCGCAGCACAATGTGGTGTTTTCCATTCACATGTACGGCTGGTGGCGAAGTCGCTCGCGCCAGAGTGAGGTCAGTGCGCCGAACTCGAATAATCCGCCCTGGCTTGCCGAATGGGAATTGCAAACCATGCTCGATCTCGGTTTGCCGGTGATTATTGGCGAATTCAGTTGGACTGAAGCCGAAAGTGTCGGTTATGATACCGAAGAAGTCATTGCGTTCTGTCAGGAAAAAGGCATTGGCTGGCTGGCGTGGTCCTGGAACGGCAATGGCGATCCGGTGCTCAACATGACCGATGGCTGGAAATATGATTCTGATGCTGACCTCAAACCGTTTGGCAAGCTGATTGTCAATCATCCGTTTTACGGATTTCGCGCCACCGCCCTGCAATCTTCGGTTTTTGGCGCGCCGCACCTTTTTCCCAACTGTACATTAACCGAGCCGCAGGCGGGACAGAATCTGCAGGCGGGCGACAATGTGACTTTAACCGCTGAAGCCGCGGGCAACGATGCGGCCATCACCAAAGTGGTTTTTTATGCGAACACCCAGGCGCTCGGCGAGAAAACCGGCGCGCCCTATTCGTTTGTGTGGGAAAGCGTGCCGCGCGGCAATTTTTCTGTCTATGCTGTGGCCTGGGATGATATGGGGCTGATCGCTGCATCCGAGCCGGTAGACGTCAAAGTTGGTTATCGTGATATTACTAAAGAGGCGCTGTTTGTCGCCGGCACGACCGATCTGAGCGCCGGTGATGTCCTGACGACCGCTCGACTCGGCATGCTTGGTTATAATGTCGAGATCATCGACGATCAAGATTCGGCGCCGGACAAAGCGCACGCCAAGGACCTTGTTTTTATCTCCTCGTCAGTCTCGCCAACGCGCGTAAAAACCAGTTTTACCGATGTGGATGTTCCGGTCATCGTCGCCGAATATCAATTGTTCGATGATATGAACATGGCCACCGGCAGCACAAATGTCGATTATGGCCGCAGCGATATTCAAGGCATTGAAATTGTGAACAGCGCCCATCCCATTGCCGCTGGATTAAACGGTTCGCCGACCATTTTTTCCCAGGATGCCAAAGCTGCCTGGGCCAAACCGGCCGCGGGCGCGGACAAAATCGCCACGCTTAGTGATGATGCTGACGCCGCCGTACTTTTTGTCTTTGAAGCCAACGCCGAGATGGTTCAGGGCCGTGCGCCGGCGCCGAGAGTCGGACTGTTTGTTCAGGATATTTCGGCCGAATTTCTGACTATAAATGGCTGGACACTTTTTGACGCGGCGATTGATTATGCCGAGGAAACAACGGCATCTGTTTCGAGCGAATTTTCTTCGAGTGTACCGCACTCCTTTCTTCTCAAACAGAATTATCCGAATCCGTTTAATCCGTCCACGCGAATTGACTATGTCCTGCCGTTTACCGCGGATGTCAGGATTGCCGTTTACAATCTGCACGGGCAACTCGTCAAAACGCTGGTTGAAACGGAACAGACTGCGGGAACACATTCGGTCATGTGGGATGGACGGAATCTGAGCGGCGACATGGTGGCAAACGGTATTTATTATTACAGTTTGATTTCGACACAGGATCAACAGCACGTTCAGTTGACACAAAAGATGATTATGCTGAAATAAATTGTAAAGACAGTGTTCGCGTTCGTTTCGCCGCTGCGACGGCAGAATGCAGAAGACCTTCTGCGTCCAGGAGTCTTAAAATTTGCTGGACGCCGAGCGTCCAAAATGCATTCCCCCGCTGAGCGGGGGAACGAGGATTTTATCAAATGGATTTGCAATAGACTGCTTGCAAAAAATGCCTGAGGAATCAACTTCCTCTCGTTCCGCCGCTCCAGCGGCGGAATGCAGAATTGGACGCTCTGCGTCCCAGGTTTTAAACTATTTTTTACACTACTTTTCGAGGGAGCCGTATGAAATTAATTTTAATGTTATGCATGCTTTTGGGCTTGTCCATTCCGCTCAATGCCTTGAACGTCTCATCGCTCACCTGCAATGGCAGCGCACATCCACTCGGCATGGACGACGCGCCATCGCTCTCCTGGATTCTCACGTCAGACGAGCGGGGACAAGCCCAAACCGCCTATCATGTGCAAGTTGCGAGTTCGCTTGAAAACCTGCAGAATAGTGTCGCCGATGTGTTTGACAGCGAGAAAACCGAATCGTCACAATCCATTCACGTAAAGCCGCAAATTGATCTAAAGTCCGGTTCCAGATATTTTTGGCGCGTGCGCGTGTGGGATAAGAACGATCAGGTGTCCGATTGGAGCGAACCGGCCTGGTTTGAAACGGGATTGCTAAGTTCATCTGACTGGCGGGCACGGTGGATCAGCGCGCCGCCGCTGTTTGATTGGCAACAGGTGGATGGCCGGCGAAAACGCATCGCCAAGGATGCGCCGCCGGAACTGCCGGAACCGGCGCCGCTCTTTCGTAAAGAATTTGCCATCAGCAAAAAAGTTAAAAGCGCCCGCGCCTATATTTGTGGATTGGGCTATCACGAACTTTATCTGAATGGTGCAAAAGTCGGTGATCATTTCCTCGATCCGGCATTCACGCGCTACGACAAACGCGCCCTTTACGTCACGCATGATGTGACCGATCTTGTGCAGAATGGCGACAATGCGGTCGGTTTGATGCTTGGCACCGGTTGGTACGATTTGTCCTCCCGCGGCGTGTGGGGATTTGATTACGCCGCCTGGCGCGATCAGCCGACAGTGATGTGCCAGATCAACATTCAATTTGAGGATGGCAGTCACTCAACAATTGTCACCGATTCGTCGTGGACATGCGCGCCCGGGCCGATTACTTTTAACAGCATTCGCCAGGGCGAATGGTATGATGCGCGACTGGAGCAGCCGGGCTGGAATACAGCCGAATTTGTTGAGAACAACTGGTTTCCCGTGCGCCAGGTTCGCGGGCCGGAAGGTTTACTGAGCGCACACAATTCGCCGCCGGTCAAAATTCATCATTCGTTCAAACCGAAAAATATAACTAAAATTGAAAATGGCCATTACCTCGTCGATTTTGGTCAGAACATGGCCGGATTTGTTGAGCTGACCGCTCACGGTAAAAAAGGCGACGAGGTTAGTCTGGTTTACGCGGAAAAAATCAAGGATGGCCGCGTTGATCAATCGAATATCAGCACGCTCGTGGCCAGCACGCCGTTTCAAACGGACAAGTATATTTTCAAGGGTGAGGGAGAGGAGCGCTGGCATGCGCGGTTCACCTATCACGGATTTCAATATGTCGAAGTTTTGGGTTGGCCGGGCGAGTTGATGGCGAACAATCTGACGGCCCACGCCATCAGCACCAATTTCGAACCGTACAGCGCGTTCGAGTGTTCGAACGAGTTGATCAATCAGATTCAGCACAACACCCTCTGGTCGTATCGTAATAATTTTGTCGGCTATCCCACCGATTGTCCGCAGCGCGAAAAAAACGGCTGGACTGGTGACGCCCAGCTTGCCGCCGAGGCGGGTCTGTTCAATTTTAATTCTTTGTCAGCCTATAAAAAATGGCTGCAGGACATGGCCGATGAGCAGCAGCCCTCCGGTGAAATCGCCGCCATCATTCCCACCGCCGGTTGGGGTTATTACTGGGGCAATGGGCCCGCATGGGACAGCGCGTTTATTCTCATTCCCTATTATATTTATCTGTACACGGGCGACATCTCGACGATTGAAACACATTATGAGCAGATGAAACGTTACGTCGATTTTCTCACGCGGGAAAAATCGGATAACGGCATTGTTGCCTGGGGGCTTGGCGACTGGTGTTATGAAAAGACCGAGACACCTGCTGAAATTACCTCTACCGCGTATTATTATGTTGATACGAAACTGATTTCATTTTTCGCCACACTGTTGAACAAACATGACGACGCACAAAAATATATCGAATTGGCGGAAAGCATTCGACAAGCATTCCGGGAAAAGTATGTCGATGCGAAAAAAGGAACCGTCGGCAATAATTCTCAAACGGCATTGGCGTGCGCGCTCTATCAGCAGCTTGTCGATGGGAGTGAGATGGATGCGGTCACCAATCAGCTTTTAAAAGTGATTGACAAGAACGACAATAAACTCGATTTTGGCATCCTTGGCGCCAAGTATGTGTTGAACGCGCTGGCGGAAACCGACCACGCGGATATCGCTTATCAGCTTTTTAATCACACCGAATATCCCGGGTGGGGCCACTGGATTTCGCAAGGCGCCACCACCTTGTGGGAGGATTGGAAAGGCGAGTCCTCGCGCAACCACATTATGTTTGGCGACATCAGCGCCTGGTTCTATAAAAAACTCGCCGGCATCCAACCGGATGAAAAATCTGCCGGATTTGAGCACTTTTGTATAAAGCCATTCTTCCCCAAAGATATGAACTGGGTGAAAGCGAACGTCACATCGCCTTATGGGCAAATTATCAGCGAGTGGCAGCGCGACCACGAAAAAGTGGTTTTGACCGTCACGGTGCCGGTGAACAGCACGGCGACGATTTTCCTGCCGGTTCAACAAAACGATGTAACGATTAGCCAGGGCGTCGATTTCGTGCAATCCATAAATTCACAAAATGGCACGACAGCCTTTAACGTTGAATCCGGAACGTACAGGTTTGAGATTTTAAATTAAAAATAATGAAAACAGTTTTTGGACAGGAACGATCCTCATGAAATATTTTATTCTCATCGTTTTTATGTGTATAACTCTTCCACTATTTGCGGAAACAGCTTGTGTTTTGCCCATCGGCACCAATCTCGCCGGGCCGTCCGATTACGGCAGCGAATGGCCGTTTGTCAATATTATGAAATACTCGCGACAATGGATCCCCTTTAACTCCGAGTGGGTGAGCGGCGGCGCCAATCCGTGGGACACCGGCGTGCTCGATTCAATCCCCATGGATGAACACGGTTATCCGCTGGAGCTGCCGCTGCACATTGCGGGAACAGAAACGACGCAGGTTGTTCGAACGGTGTGGGCGAACACGGAAGCGCTGCCGGAAGGCCGCTATATTGTGTTGTACGATGGTGAAGGACGACTTGGTTTCTCGTTCGATATGAAACTGGTGTCGTCGTCACCCGGACGCTGTGAGATCGATTTAAAGTTTAAAGACGATATTGCGGCGCTGGAAATTCGCGAATCCAGGCGTGGCGATCATGTTCGAAATATTCGCGTGCTTTTGCCGGGCACGGAAACGACCTATGCGGCAAATCCCTGGTGTGATGTGTGGCTCGAAAAACTCGAGCCGTTCAGCGCGCTGCGTTTTATGGACTGGGAGCGAACCAATAACTCAAAGCTGACGACATGGGAGGATCGTCCGCAGGTCGATGATTTTACCTATACGTTCGCCGGTATTCCATACGAGTGGATGATCGAGATTTGCAATTATAAACAGGCCGATGCCTGGGTCTGTGTGCCGCATCTCGCGGATGAGAATTACATCCGGCAGATGGCCCGACTGTTTCGCGATTCGCTCGATCCATCGTTGACGATTTACGTCGAGTATTCGAACGAGATTTGGAACTGGATGTTTGAGCAGACGCATTATTGCAACAATACCGGTGATCAAAGCACGCCGTGGCCGGAACGCATAGCGCCGTTCATCCAAAATGTGATGGACATCTGGAGCGCCGAATTTGACGGACAAATGCATCGCATCGTCCGCGTCGTTGGCGTGCAGCACGCCTGGCAGGATGTCAGTAATCGCATCGTCAAAACCATGCGCCCCGGCAGTTTTGATGTCTTTTCTCCTGCCGCCTATATTGGTTTTACCGATGAAGGCATAAACGCACTCGAAGCGCTCGGCAGTTCTGCTACCGCAGAGGATGTGCTTTTTTGGGCGCACGACGGCATGTTGAAACATTCGTGGGAATGGAGCACAAATCAGTTCAATTCCATCGCGAAAAAATACAATATTCCGATGATTTATTATGAAGCCGGGCAGCATCTCACCCCAAGTCCATTTGGTAGCGACCAGCCCTACAATCAGGCGCTCATGGATGCGCAAACGCATCCAGCCATGTATGATCTCTACTCGGAGTGGTTTGATTCCTTGCGAACGTTGGTGCTCGATGGCAAACCGTCGTTGATGATGAATTTTTCCTTCATCGGTCCCAAAAGCGGCAAATACGGCAGTTGGGGTGCGCTCGAAAGTCAATTTTATCAATTTCCGCCATATCGGGACAGCGCGCCAAAATTTCAAGCGCTGCTGGATTATCAGTGTAACGTCGTGAGCTCCGTCGCCAGTAAAGATGACCAGCATAATTTTTTGCTTTTGGAGAACTATCCCAATCCGTTCAATCCGGCAACCACGATCGACTTTATTGCACCGTCCGATGGACATGCCGTTCTGCTGGTCTATGATGCGCGTGGGCGCCAAATCACCCGGCAGAACATGACCGTACAACGAGGAAACCGGGTAAAGCGGACGATCAATCTTGCAACCTATCCAAGCGGTCTGTATTTTTATAAGCTTCAATTGCCGGACGGTTCCGAGCACATCCGTAAAATGATGTTGCTCAAATAAAAGAGTGAGTTTGTCCGACAAAAGCGTCGACAAGGCATCGGATCAAAAAATTCGTTCAAGTTGCAGGCGCCACGTTGGCTGGAATTTGCGCTTGTTTTTCACTGTTAAACATCTCCTGCAAAATTAACAAGGAGAAAACTGATGAAAAACATGGTTGTATTATTTTTACTCGTGATGATATTTGCTCTAAATTCCTACGCAAATGAGCCGGCTTTGAAATCCATTGACGGATTTAGTTTGCCCGGCACGGACGGGAAAATCCATTCCTTGTCAGTTTACAAAGATGCCCAAGCTGTTGTGGTCATGTTCATTTCAACCAAATGCCCGGTGTCCAAAAGTTTTGACGCGCGGATGGCAGAACTTGCGGATGCGTATCAAAACCAGGGCCTCGTTTTTGTCGGCGTCAATTCCAATAAAGCGGAACAGATGGATGAGATTATAACTCATGCCGAGAGCAACGGTTTTTCTTTTGTCGTACTCAAGGATGAAAACAACGTTGTTGCCGATCAGTTCAATGCCAAGGTAACGCCGGAAATATTTGTACTGCATCCGGAAGGCGATGTGCTGTACCACGGCCGTATCGATGATTCGCCTGACAAAGAGGAGCGTAAATCCGAAGACCTGAAAGATGCTCTGGATCACCTGCTCGCCGGGAATACTGTGCCAGTAGCGACAACCAAAGCTTTTGGATGTTCCATCAAGCGTGTGGATAATTAATAGTGAACCCGCCATTTTGAGCGTATGGAATGGCGGGATTTTTTTTATCTCGTAAAACTTTTGTTTCACTCCCTTCCTTTCGAACAGTTCAATTGCATCCGTGGGTGGGATGCCTAACACTCCTTCGGTTCGTATAAAAACGAAAAACGCAATGAATTCAAAATACTTTTTACTTGACAACGGGAACAAAATCTATTATCTTTTTGTTGATTTGTTCATTGATTGAACTTAACGAAAGATAGGGTATATGTCCGACGACAAATTTTTGTCCAATGTTGAAAAAATTGCGCTGGAGCGATCCGGACGCAAATTTCGCTACCGACCCACCGAAAATATCGGCATTATCGAAGTGGAAAATTTCCCGTCGCTTGGCAAGTTGACGGCGTTGCGTTTTTTGGAATGGGCGCAAAACAATCCTGGTGGTGTGATCTCCCTGCCGACCGGCAAAACACCCGAACACTTTATCCGATTTGTCTCCTCATATTTGCATGATTGGACCAAGCCCTCCGTACAAAAAGAGTTGGAGGATAACGGCGTCGATCCGACCAAAAAACCGGATATGAAAAGCCTGCATTTTGTTCAGATCGATGAATTTTATCCTATCGATCCGAATCAGAAAAACAGCTTTTATTATTACGTAAAAAAGTATTATGTCGATGGTTTTGGCCTTGATCCGGAAAAAGCGCTGCTGATGAACCTGTGGGATTGTGGTGTGCCGGACCAAATGACGCTGAATGATATTTTTGTTGACGGCAAGGTTGACTTGTCGCTCCGGCATCGCCACCCGGTGAGCCAGATGGAACGACGCCAGAAAAAGGTCATTGAGGCGGTTGATCAATATTGCACCGAATACGAAGCGAAAATTCAGGAAATCGGTGGTATTGGCTTTTTCCTCGGTGGTATTGGTCCGGATGGCCACATCGCGTTCAATATCAAGGGCACCGATCATTTTTCAACAACCCGGCTCACCGCGACAAATTATGAAACCCAGGCGGCGGCCGCGTCCGATTTGGGAGGTATTGAAATCTCTCGCAATCGTCTTGTGATTACTATCGGATTGCGCACCATTGTTCAGCGCTCCGATGTCGTCGCGATTATCATTGCAGCAGGTGAAGCCAAAGCAAAAATCGTCGCTGATGCCATCGAGAACGCAAAGAGTAATAACTTTCCCGCGTCTATCCTGCACGATCTGAAAAATGCCCGTTTTTATCTGACGCACGGCGCGGCATCCCGGCTCATTGAGCGTCGGTTGGTCGATTTTAAAGACAACCAGGAATTGCCGGATGCTGCTGTTGAACGCGTGATTATCGATCTTGCATTAAAAAAAGAGAAACGTATTATCGATCTAACTCGTGAAGAGCTGCTTGATGATCGCTTCACGGCCGAAGTGCTGCGACGTAACAGTTCGAATTACCAGGATATCCTCAAAAAAGTGTCGGACGGGCTGATCCGAAAAATTGACGCCGGGCTTGGAGATGTTGTGGATTATACCATTCTGCACACAGCGCCGCATCACGACGATATCATGTTGGGCTATCTGCCGTACATTTCGCACCTCGTGCGCACGCCGCGAAATTCGCATTATTTCAGCTACATGACCAGTGGATTTAATGCCGTGACCAATCACTACGTTTTTCATCTTTTGCGAATTTTGCTGGAACAGTTGCGAAATCCTGAATTTTTGAAATTGATTGACGAAGGTTATTTTCGCCGGCGCTCGTCCAATCGGGATGCGGATGTGTATCATTATCTCGATGGCGTTGCCGCCCACAGCCGCACGATCAAAAATGAGGCGACATCCCGGCGTTTGTTGCGCATATTGATTTATTTGTATGAAGAAGAAAGCGTACAGCATCTCAAAGATCGCATCAAAGAGTTGATGGACTATTTCCGCACGCAGTATCCGGGTAAAAAGGATATGCCGCACATTCAGATGATCAAAGGCATGATTCGGGAATGGGAAGCCGATTTGGTGTGGGCGCATTTTGGCTTTAATTCCAGCTCTGTCAAGCATCTCCGTCTCGGTTTTTACAAGGGCGATATGTTTACCGAAAATCCGGAATTCAACCGCGATGTGCAGCCGGTGCGCGAGTTGATGGAACAGGTCGAGCCCAATGTTGTGACGCTGGCGTTCGATCCGGAGGGCAGCGGGCCGGATACCCATTACAAGGTGATGCAAGCCGTTGCCGAAGCCGTCAAGGCCTACATTAAACGCAAAGGTCGTGTGGAGCCGGAAATTTGGGGCTATCGAAATGTCTGGTACCGGTTCCACCCGGCTGAGGCGAATGTCTTTGTACCGGTTTCTCTTAACTCCATGGCCATTTTGGATAATACATTCATGAATTCGTTCGGCTCTCAACGAGACGCCAGTTTCCCAAGTTACGAATTGGACGGGCCATTTTCCCGTCTGGCGCAGAAAATCCAGGCCGAACAATTCCAAATGCTGAAAATTTGCCTGGGCGCTGATTATTTTAATGAGAATGTTCATCCTCGCTTGCGCGGATGTCACGGTTTCTGTTTTATCAGGAAAATGACGGTCTCCGAATTTATCGATCAAACCATTGAGCTGCGCAAGAAAGTGGAATCACCAGTTGTGTAAGGAAGGATGCGTTCTGTGAAAGTTTATTGTGGAATCGATCTCGGCGGCACAACCATCGACATCGGTTTGGTATCGGCCCACGGCGACATTTTGTGCACGAGCAAAATTCCATCCGCCGTCGTCAATGGGGCGGTCCATACGATAAACCGGATTGCTGATGCGGTGCTCGACTGCTCAGCGAACGCCGGGGAAGAGTTGGGCGGCGTCGGCATCGGCATTGCTGGGCTCGTCGATACGGTTAACGGCGTGTTACGTGAAGCCACAAATCTACCGGGGTGGGTCAATGTTCGGCTTGCCGATTTGTTGCAGCAAAAATTGAATCTGTCCGTCAGGGTTGACAACGATGCGAACGTCGCTGCGCTGGGCGAATATGCGTTTGGCGCCGGCCGCGGTTATCCGAACATGATCATGGTGACCCTCGGCACGGGCGTTGGCGCCGGTCTCATTCTGGACGGAAAAATCTATCACGGCGCCCACCAGGCCGCCGGTGAGTTTGGCCACACGATCATCAATAACAACGGTCGCAAATGCGGCTGCGGCGCGCCCGGTTGTGTGGAAGCTTACGCCGGCACCCAGGGTATCTTGCGCACCGTCAGGGAACTTTTGCCGCACTACTCAAATTCTCCATTAGCCGACCTTCCCCCGGAAAAATTAACGCCGAAAGATATTTACGACAAGGCCGAACAGCATGACGCGCTCGCTCTGCAGGTTTTTGCCGACACGGGCGAGGCGCTCGGTTTCGGCCTGGTGAGTGTGGTGAATTTGTTGAATATTCAGCGTATTGTTCTTGGCGGCGGTATTGCCGCGGCCGGTGATTTCCTTATCAGCAGTGCGCAAGATATCCTTGATTCCTACAGTCTGAACAACAGCGCTGAACCGGTGCAGATCGTTCGCGCCACATTCGGTGAACATGCGGGCATTGTTGGCGCGGCGTCTCTGGCCATGACGGACGTGTGATTTCTATCCTTCACCTCCTTCTCTCACAAAATATTAATCTGGAATTTTTAAAAAATGTGAAATCGGTATTTGGTCGATTTCAAAAAAATACACCCGGGATGGGAGGTCCCGGGTGCTCGAGGAGTAATGAGAAACGTATTACGGTGTTCTCATTACACAGTAACAGAAAGGGATATCTCGGTGTTGGAAAATTCTGGGCAAGCGGAGTTCAACCGAAAAATTTCTTAAAAGGACGGATTGATCCGGAAAAAGTTCTGCTTATCGGATGATTTCTCAAAAACCGTCAACGAAATAGACCCCCATTTTGAATTTTTATCCCGAAAAATCAAGCTGGATTAGGGCTGGTCTGTTTTACAATGTTACGGGGCAAGACGTCGTTCAAACCGATTCAAATTGATTGTTTCAATAATTATTTTAAATTATCGAACATCATTCAAAATTGACAAGAGAAAACCATGTTGCCCGAAGTCTTTCAGCTAAAAATTAAAAGCCACCGCCAAATTTTGGATACAATTCGAATCCACGGCGAGATCTCTGCCGCCGAACTGGCGCGCCTGAACAATCTGCAACCATCCACGCTGGTTTACATCCTCCGTTCACTCAAATCCAAAGGGCTTATTGAGGTGAGCCGGATCAGCGCGCAACTCGGCTCGGCCGGCAAGCCGCCAACCTTGTGGCGCCTTGTGGCCAACAAGGGCTATATCATCGGTTTGGAAATTATTCCGAATGAAATGCGAGCCACGGTGATCGATTTCAGCGGCAAGATCATTCATCAGGAGCATCAGGTTGAACTGGACAATATCGGGCCGGACAAGTTGCTTGATTCCATTCAAAAGTTTTTTGAAGAAGTGATAACTCATCTCAAGTTGTCAAAAAATGATATTCTCGGGATTGGCGTCGGCTTGACCGGTTTGGTGGATCGCGAAAAAGGCCTGGTGCATTTTTCACGCAAGCTGGCGTTGAACAACTTTCCCATTGAATCAGAGTTGCGCAAACTACTCAAATGCCAGGTTGAGGTTGTCAATGACGCAAATGCCGGAGCGCTCGGCATTAAATGGCAGGTGGGCAATTCAGCGCCGGTCAAATCCAATGTTATCTTTTTAACGTTGAATGAAAAGATCGGCTTTTTTGGCGCCGGCTTAATTTTGAATGAAGTCTTGTACGAAGGCGCCAATGGCACTGCCGGTGAAATCTACACATCTCTGCCCATCTTGTCCGAACTTTTCGAAAAGGCGATTGAGCAAAAGGGCGAGGATTTACCGCTGGTGCAGCTTTATCACAAAGAGAAAAAAATCGATATTGATGATGTCATCGACTGTGCGCGGCAGGGGTGTGATGTGTCGCACATCATCATACAACGTTACAAAACATTTATTGTGGAAGAAATTGTGCGGTTGGTGCAGCTCCTCAATCCGGATGTTTTTGTGTTGGGCGGCGATATTACCGATGCCGAGGATCTTATCTACAAGGACATTGTTCATGACATTCGGGAACGGCTGGCGGAAATTTTCCCCAGCGGCGTTCAGATGCCCGAAATTCTCTTTTCCGCGTTTGGCATCTATTCCGTTTCGGTCGGGGCCACTGCCCTAATTTTGCGACGGATTTTTATGTAGCTGGATCAAATATCCAGTCCACTTACCGCACCAACAGCATTCGTCCCGTTTTAACATTTCCCTCAAACCAGCATCGATAAAAATAGTGGCCGGAAGGAACCGTCTCTGCTCTCCAGGTGACCATATGCCGCCCGGCTTGCACGACATGATCCTGCAGGACATCAACCGTTTGTCCCAATGAATTCAACACCTCCAGTCGAACATGACCGGCTGTGGGCAGGGTAAAATCAATCGTTGTGCCGCCGTTGAACGGATTGGGATAATTTTGCCGCAGCTCAAAAGTCTCCGGCATCAAATGGGCGCGGGTCACGGCTGTTGACGCATAGTCGTACGGCTCATCACACAAGTGCCAGTAGGGTTCGTTTTGCCCATCGTAATCGCGCTGCAAATAATAGGTGAGCAGCGGCGTGCGCTCAAAGTCACTGAATGACTTGAGGGTGGCGCCGGTAGCTGCGGACCATTCGTAAACCGGGATATCCGCCGGATTGATAAATTTGGACAGGCCCCGCTCGATGGCGATATGCAGCAAGCCAAAATTGCCGGGTTCGTGACCGCCGAGCCAATGTCCGATCGAATCCACATGAAACGGATTTTTGCCAAACATAATGATATTCGACATAAAATCTTTTGGTTTGCCATTATGCGGTCCGGTGGCAAAATTGCCGTCGTGGCCATAAATCCCTTCAACAATATGTAGTTCCGGTTTGGTCACGCTGTTGTTATCCACGCAGCGAGTGGCCCACGCTTCCATGCCGTGTCCGCAATCAAACGTGTTGCCGGGTTTGTCCCAGCGGGGGATGCCGTCCGCTCGGTGCCGCAGATAATTGTCTCGAATCAGCGTTGACGCGTTGGGATTTCGATGGCCGGCATTCATGTCCAAATGCGTGTTGAAAGAGGTACAGTGCGCCTGGTAATTTCGGCAGATGGAACCTTGCAGATTTTTGGCCGCCATGGTCAATCCCATACCGTGCGCTTTAAATTTGGCAATGTTGAGCAGAAATGTATCCGGCGCGTTGATAGGCCAGAGATACGGCAGTTTGGAAAAGTAAATTCCTCCCGGCACATCTTTCCAGACGACCATTGAGGCGTTCATTTGAGTTACTTTTGTGCCTTTGACCAAAAGGTTGGCGCCAGTTCGCAGCGCCATGGGAGCGTAGCCGTTATCCTGCACAAGCTCTTCGCCGTTGACTTCGCGCATGTGGAATTGGCTGCCCGGCAATCCCAATGTTTTCATGCCCTCGATCAAACCTTCAACAAAATAGGGATCAGTGACAATGCCCATCTTGCTGTCAGCAGGAGCGCTTTGTTGATAGGCGGTCAGATTAGGTTTCATCGCCACCATGCTGCTCAATGGAAAAGCATGCTTGTCGCCCATATTTTTGGTGACGAACACGGACTGCGCAAATTCCGCTCCGGCCGCGAGCTTTTGCTCGCTATTGAGTTTTGAGTCAACATGAGTTCGCATGATAAAAACCGCATCAGGATTTTCTTCGATAAATGGATGAAGGCCAAAATAGTCCGCGGCATGCTGAGCGGCGCCTGAGGTTCGGGCGGTGAACACGCCGGCAATTCCGGTTGCTGCTGACAATTTTATAAATTCACGTCTCTTCATGATTTTCTCTTTCATTAATGAATGGGCATGTCTAAGGTAAGCAGAATGTTTTTGAACATCAAGTACCAAAATTCCGGGCCATTAGAGGTGAGGTCATTCGAGCTTTTTGAACAAATACTCCTGCAGCAACAGCGCGCCGCCAAGGGTTATGCCGTCTTCGCCAAGATTGCTGATGCGCAGCGAGACCGCTTCGATGGGACGCCGCAAATGCGTCTGATCGAGGTGTTTTTGAATCATGTCCATCAAGCCCGGGAGGCGCCGAAATATGGGGCCGCTGAGCAGCAGGACTTGCGGATTAAAGGTATAAATCAAATTACAGCACAAAATGCCGAGGATCGCGCCCATACTGCGAAACAGGTGTGTGGCTAGCGGATCATTGGTCGCTACGGCTTTGGCAAATTTTTCCGTTGTCACATCATTGGTCAAAATCGAATGCCAGCCTTCTGCCAAACCACGGCCAACGGCCGCACGGATGTTGCTGAACGAAAGAATATCACCCCAATAACGCGGCTTTTGGCTGATGAGTAAGGTTTTGCCGGCGGCAGGCGGATTGATAAATTCGCTAAAACCGATCTCCCCGGCGCTGGCCGAATGACCGCGGTAAAGCTGCCCGTTGATAAAAATACCGGCGCCAATACCATCCTCCAGCCACAGGCATACCATGTTCTCAACGTCCAGTCCGGTGCTAAATTTGAACTCGGCTAGGGCCAACGTTTTTACATCGTTTTCAATGATGACCGGACAGTCGAAATGGGGTTTAAAAAAGCCTCTGATCTTAAAGTTTTCCCATTGCGTTATGGATTGTTCAACAACAGTGCCTTGTTTATAATCCACAATACCCGGCAATGAAATACCGACGCCCCACAGTCGATCGGCCGGAATATGGTGTTCGGTGATGTGTCTTTTTATCGTTTCAACGGCCAGGTTCAGAACGGACGCTGGCGATGTATCTTCTCCCGTATCAAGCCGCACTTTGAACAGGATGGTGCTGTTGAGATTGACCAGGCCGATGGTGATATAACGAAGCGCGCAATGCACGGAGAAAAAAAGCCCGGACTCCGGATTGCCGGAGAGCAGCACTTCGCGCCGACCTGCCTTGACATCACCTTTGCCCGCTTCGATGATGTAGCCTTTTTTTTGCAATTGCTGCACGGCCAGTGTCACAGCGGGCCGGGTTAAATTTAATATATTGGCAATTTTGACACGAGAGATTGGCCCGGCATCCAAAATCAGTTTGAATGTTTGTCGTTCACTTGTGGTCAGTTTTAAATCACTGTTGAGCATCTTGTTCTCATGTTGTCGCCCTTGTCTTGTTAAATATAAAACTATTTGTCATTTTAACAAATGATTCCAAAAAGAAAGTTAAAAAATATAACAAAATAAAAACAAAAAATCCCTATTGTTGATAACGATAATGCGAAAAGTGATCATTTGGGCGTGATATGAACAATTAGCGCCAAAATTAACTTGACAAAATTAATCAATCAAACTATATTAGTTAAGTCAATTAACAAAATAAATCGACAATGCTTCTATTATAGGATTGCAATGATTACAATCGTCGCTGCTTTTTAATGATAAAACAAAAGGAGGAGTGTGCTCGCCTTAACATTGTTCTTGATATTTAAGGTTAGGATTTTTACTTTTTAGAAAGTTCATTCACTGAATTAATAAAACTAAAGGAGTGCAACATGAGATACATGGCTATTGTTTTTTTTGTGGTACTGTGTGTTTCCGGTTTTGTGGTGGCGCAAGAAAATGTCGTCGTGCCCTACATCCTGAAAGCCCCGGCGCCGATCACCGTTGACGGCGTGTTGGATGAGTGGGATTTTGCCTTCCCGCTGGATCACAACCAGTGGACCGTTCCGGCGAACGGCCGTTTTAGAACAGAACAGCCAACTTGGTTTATTGACGATCCGTACGATTGCAGTGGCACCTTGTACATGATGTACGATGACGATCATTTCTATTTTGCCGCCAATGTGCGCGATGATGCCCCGGGTCACTATTCCGAGGCCAGTTGGGCCGCCGATGCGATCGAGTTTTATATCGCCAACTGGGATGTTGGTGACGCCCTTGTTCCTGAGGACGCCGGCGGTATGCCGAATGATGAAGCGACCGGTCGATATGCCCTTCAGTTTGGCATTAAATTTAATGCGGCCGAAGGCGTGACGCAGATCGATTCGTACGGCGGTTTTACGGCGACTCTGGAACAAACGGATGATACCAAAGCGGTTTACAAATTGTGGCCGAATGAGGATGGTTACGTTCTTGAAGGTCAAATTCTGCTTGCTGATGTCTTTTCCGAAGAAACCGGCAACTTGTTCGAGTTTGTCGGCGGCACGCGCATTCCGATGACCTGGAGCTTGTACGACATTGACGAAAGTGAATCTTCTGCTGATTTTCAGGGATTTGCCTACACACCGGCAGGTTATGCCGGTTGGCAGGGTCCCGGCCCCGGCTGGCAGGTCTGTGATGTTCTCGAAACACCACGCGGCGATGCCTGGGATGAGGCCGGCACCTTCGATTTTGTTCACCCCTTCATCAAAAGAGCGGCGCAACCCATCAATGTGGATGGCAATCTGGAAGAATGGAATTTTGTCTTCCCGGCAGCGCACACGCCGAACACGGTGCCGGCGAATGGCCGTTTCCTGGCTGAAAATCCGGGCTGGTTCATTGACGATCCGTACGACTGCAGCGGAAATATTTACGCCATGTATGATAATGACTATTTTTACTTTGCCGCTCTCGTTCGTGATGACGCACCCGGCCATTATTCCGATGCCAGTTGGGCAGCGGATGCCATCGAGTTTTACATGGCCAACTGGGACATCGGCGATGCCTACCATGC
>CAYSNA010000017.1:0-26445 GCA_964432185.1 uncultured Cytophagia bacterium | reverse complement strand
CCGTGAAAAATACATGGTATAGCCGGATGTGCAGTGGCACGTTTTTATCTAAAATTTTATTCATATGAAGATAGCCGTACTCGCTTCGGGTGGCGTGGACAGCACCGTGGCATTACATCTTTTAAAAGAACAGGGTCATGACCTGACCGCTTTTTATCTCAAAGTCTGGATGGAAGACGACACCGGCTGGGGAGAATGCCCGTGGCAAGAGGATTTGGAGTTTGTCCATAAAATCGGCGAGCAGCTCAATGTTCCGGTTGAGGTGGTGTCGATGCAGAAAGCGTATTGGGACCGTGTTGTTGATTATACGATCAGAACCGTCAAGGCGGGCCTGACGCCGAACCCGGATATGATGTGCAATCGGCTGGTCAAGTTCGGCGCCTTTCAGGAACAATCCGGACACGAGTTTGACAAAATCGCCACCGGCCATTGGGCCAGGCTGATCGAAAAAGAGGGCCGCACGCATCTGTTTCTCGGCACAGACCGCTTTAAGGATCAGACCTACTTCCTCAGCCAGATGACCTACGGTCAAATTGAACATGCCCTGTTTCCGCTTGGCGATTATACCAAGCCGGACATCCGCCAGATCGCGCTTGAACAAAATTTTCCAAATGCAGGGCGCAAAGATTCGCAGGGTATCTGTTTTCTCGGCAAGATCAATTACCGGGATTTTATCAAAAAATATCTTGGCGAAATGATCGGCAAAATTGTCGATCGGGACACGGGTGATATTTTGGGCGAACACAAAGGTTTCTGGTTTCACACCATCGGCCAGCGGCAGGGACTCGGTTTGGGCAACGGGCCGTGGTTTGTGGTGGAAAAAGATCATCAGGAGAATATCATTTACGTGGCCAAAGGATATGATCCGGAATCCGTGTATAAATCGGAGATTCCACTGGCGCAGTTTAACTGGATCAATCGGCCCGCCGATTTTGCCGATGGTCTGTTTGATATTCAATTTAAAATCCGCCACACGCCGGAATTGACAGACGGCCGTTTAAAGATTGATGGGGATCAATTAACGATTCTCTCCAACGAGCCGGTGCACGGCGTGGCGGCCGGGCAATTCGGTGTGATTTATCGAGAGAATGAATGTCTCGGCGGCGGCACGATTATTTGAACATGTTCACGACCATGTTTCACTTCCGCGAGCTAAACTCATTTCATCTTTTCAATTAATCGATCCAAGCGCTGAATCGATTGAATCATCGCCCGCACCGTGTGATAATTCACCTTCCAGGAATGACTCATGTGCGTCCAGATCGGTTCGCCCTGGCGCGTCGTCAACGGCCACCATTCACCCACGGTGTGGTGAACCATTTTGTCGTGGATGAAGCGATGGACATTTTCATACGCCGGCCAGTATTTCTCAAAATCGATAAAAGTGCACGCATCCAACATGCCGATCAACACTTCGGCCTGCTGCCAAAACTCTTTTTCGCGATCATAAACACCGCCAGAGTGCGAGCCTTCGACATATACGCCGCCGTACTCCCAATCGATGCCGTCTTTTAAACAATGATCAAATTGGGTGACGATCAACTCTTTATAATCCTGCCACTCTTTGCCGAGAATGTCCAACGCGTGTTTAAACAGCCAGGCAAACTCAACGTTGTGGCCATAGGACGTATTATCATCGGCATTGGCTTTGGCGCCATCCTCGGAAAAACGATCCCAGCCCCAGACGATATTAAACTTGATTTGCGGCGCCACCGACCAATCGCGCCAAAACTGCGGAATGCCGGTTTTATAGACGGGATGTTGAATCCGATGGATAAGCAGCTCGATACTCTCCTCCAGCTTGCGGCGATGAATTTCTTTGCCGCTCGCCTCATAGAGCGTGGTCAACGCCTCCATCAGGTGCATATGAAAATCGAGCGTCTTGCGATCGCCACCACCGGCGCCCGGACCGCACAGTGTCCAGTCGCGCTCAAACATTTCAAAATAACCGCCGTACATGGTATCCACCGCATAAACCTGCAGCGCGTCGAAAACTTTTTCAGCATATTCAAGTCCAACGGGATTCCCGGTGGCCAGCGTGTACTCGCTCAACGAATAAATACAAAAGCTGAGGCCGTAGCCGATCTTTTTATCAATTTGTACATTACCTTTTCGATCGGTGGTCCAGAAAAAGCCGCCGTATTTTTTATCCCACATGTTGTCGAGCAAAAATTCCAAACCAAATGTGGCATACTCGGCACAGCGACCATCGCCATAGCCCGCGCGGTGGGCCGAGGCCATGGTATAAATGGTTCGTGTTTGGGCGATGAGCGATTTCTGGTCCTCGCCTGTATCGTTGCCGTCTTTATCAAACTGGGTGATAAAGCCGCCGTGCTTGTCATCCTTGCAGCGATCCAGCCAAAACGGTAACAATTCGTGGCGCAAATGCTTGTCGGATTCCTGCCGTAGTTCCACCAATTTATTTTTATTCATCTTTGTCACTCCAGGATTTGTTCAGTTCTGTTATCAATATAAAAAATGACACCAGAACTAAAAATCATTTTTTATCATTGGAGCTTGTTCTCGAAAAGTTTATCAATACCATTGCGAACGGAGCGAGACAATCTACCGCCTCGGCCAACATATTGTTTTCAGAAGATTGCTTCACTCTCCCGCAAAGCGCGCGGGATCGTTCGCCATGACTTTCCTTTAAATTGAAATTCGATTCTTCGAATTTCAAACTCACAATGACTTGCGTCTCGACTTTTTACGAATACATCATGGATCAATTTGATAAATTTGTATATTAATCTCGATATTTATCGGAATTATGTCGAAGGGCATATTGTTTTTGATTGTCAAATCCAGGCTGGTTTTCCTACCCATTTATTTGCACCCCGGACGTTCTGCGAACTGTGGTAGTGGTGTTTATTTTTTTTGAGGTGTTGCGGTTAAATCATTTTTTCATTTCTATCTTTCATTTCACACAAGGAGGAATGCATGAAACGAGGTGTTCTGTTTCTGCTCGTGCTTGCGCTTGCAAGTTTTACATTTGCAGATGTCAAAGTGGCGAATGTTGAATCGCGCTTTGAAAATTTCTCTGCATTTGTTGAAGATGCGATCGTCATCAAATTTGAGCGATCGACGCATCTCGGTTTCCGACCGGCAGCCATGCTGCGTGGTCTCTTTGGCATAACCGAGTTCGACAACATTGCATTAAAATACGGTTCCAGGCTGATAACGCAGCGTTTCCCGCGTGCCGAGGTCCGTTTTTATCAGGGGCGCGAAATTGATCTGCGCACCTGGTTCAAAGTTGAATTCACCGATGCGGTCGATCTCGATGCTGTCATCGCCGAATTCAAGGCCCAGGGCGGCGTCATTGACGTGCAAAAGATTGGCATCCATGCGGTCACTGCCACACCGAATGATGGTTATCTGGGTGATCAGTGGCATCTGACGCAAGCCAACGATCATGATATCGATGCACCCGAAGCCTGGAATGTGGAAACCGGTAATGATGATATCATTGTGGCAATTTTGGATACAGGCGTGCGGTATTATCACAAAGACCTTGGCGGCGGCAATGCGTCATCAAGCAATACCGGCGCCACGGACGGCAATATTTGGATCAACACAGCCGAAAAGAATGGCGTCAGCGGCGTAGACGATGACGGCAATGGTTATGTTGACGACTGGGTCGGCTGGGATTTTGTCACGGGTATTTCACGCGTGTGGTCCGGTGAAGATGGCAATACCCCGGATAATGATCCGCGCGATTTTAATGGTCACGGCACCCATTGTTCCGGTATCGTGGCCGCCATCAATAATAATGGCTATGCGGTCGCCTCGACGGCCGGCGGCTGGGGCACCGGCTCACTGTCTGCGGATGGAAACGGCGTAAAAATTATGCCGCTGCGTATCGGCTCTTCCGGTCGTTATTTTATTTACGAAGTTTGCTATGTGCAAATGGATTTTGCCGCCGGCGCATTTTATTATGCCGCCAACAATGGCGCCAAAATCGCATCCTGTAGCTGGGGCTCATCAAACTCCGGCGGTCTCGCTGATGCCATTAGCTACTTTGTTGCCGGCGGCGGCCTCGTCTTCAAAGCCGCTGGTAATGATAATGCCATTGCATCGGACTATATGATTGATCGTTCCGATGTGATTACCGTGGCATCAACAGATCAAAATGATGTAAAATCGGATTTTTCATCCTATGGTCCCAAAGTGGATATTTCCGCGCCGGGGACAGATATCATGAGCACGTATCACGACCATAATGATGCCGCCAATGATTATGTCGCCGTCCTGAGTGGTACATCGATGGCCACGCCGTTGGCAGCCAGCGTTGCTGCGTTGATCTGGTCACAAAATCCTGGCTGGAGCGCCGCACAGGTTCAACAGCAGTTGTATAACACCGCGGATGATATTTACAGCATCCCCGGCAATTCGTCCTATCAGGGCGATCTTGGCGCCGGCCGTGTCAATGCGTACGCTGCTGTTCAGGGCGGCGGCGGTCCATCCGCGCCGAACGCTGCGTTTAGCGGTTCGCCGACATCCGGTTGCGCGCCTTTGGCCGTGAACTTTACCGATTTATCCACCGGCGATGTAAGTTCCTGGTCATGGACGTTTGGCGACGGCGGCACATCGACGGCGCAAAATCCATCCCACAACTACACGGCGGCAGGCACCTATACGGTTGCCCTGACGGTCAACGGCCCCGGCGGCTCGGATACGGAAACCAAAACAAATTACGTGACCGTGACCACTACGCCGGTTGCGGCCTTTAGCGGCACGCCGACAAGCGGGAACGCGCCACTGGCCGTCACTTTTACCGATTTATCCACCGGAGGGCCAACGAGCTGGAGCTGGAATTTTGGCGACGGCGGCACATCCACCGCGCAGAATCCATCCCACAACTTCACCGTGGCCGGTACCTATACAGTGACGTTAACCGCAACCAATAGCTGCGGTTCCGATGCTGAAACCAAAGTTGATTATATTTCAGTTTCCGATGCTCCGTGCGATCCGCCGGTTGCCGCATTCACTGGTTCGCCGACCAACGGAACCTATCCGTTGAATGTCAGTTTCACGGACCAGTCGAGCAACAATCCGACGAGCTGGAGCTGGAATTTTGGCGACGGCGGCACGTCGACCGCACAGAATCCATCGCACAGCTACAATGCGGCCGGAAGCTATACGGTCACATTAACAGCTACCAATGCCTGTGGTTCTGACGGCGAAACCAAAGTGAATTATATCACCGTCACCGAGCCAAGCCAGAATAATGCACTGCATGTCGGCGCCATTGAGGTGACAAAAGAGACCGTTTTTCGCTGGTATCGCGGCAGGGCTCGCGTTCGCGTCCTGGATCAAAACGGCAGCCCGGTGAGCGGCGCGACGGTGACGGGCACCTGGTCCATTTCAGCCTCCGGTTCGGCCAGCTTTAGTACCAGCACAGACGGCTGGGGTGAGACCGTGACCGGCTATGCACGCTCTGCGACAGACTATCAATTCTGCGTCACCAACATCAGCAAGAGCGGTTACACCTATAACTCTTCTGCGAATGTGGCGACCTGCGGCAATTCAAGCGGCACGACCTCTACAATATTGTCGAACATTTCGCCGGAAGAAATGAAACAGATCGAAAAAGACACCGGCGATAAAATGGCGTTTGCGTCGCCAAATCCGTTCAATCCGTCAACCAAAATCAATTTCTTGTTGCCGGAAGCGTCCGATGTCCGTCTGGATATTTACAACATTCTCGGTAAACGCATCGCCACGTTGTATAACGAACAACTGGCCGCCGGCGTCCATACCGCGGTGTGGGAATCCAAAGATGATTTCGGCCGGGATGTCAGTTCAGGCACCTATTTCTACGTTCTGACGATCGACAAAGGCTTGACCATTCAGGGCAAGCTGCTGTACATCAAATAAAATTGAACAAAATTTGATTCAACAAAAAAAGGAGCGTCAAATGTGGCGCTCCTTTTTTATTTTTAACCGGATGGATTAACGCTTCTGTTGATGGCTACTCCACCTTTCTCATCCATCGTTCCCACACAATCGAAACGGCAATTGAAATGACAAAACCAAGGGCATAACCGGCTTGCGCTCCCGGGAAAGCGTTGAGAATAAATCCCTTCACATTAAAAATGAGAAGCACCGGCAGATAAAGCATTGGCGCCAACGAGAGACGAAAACGGAGAATCAGCACATAGGCCAGCCACAATAGCAGACCTTTGGCGGCGCCGCCGATCAGCCAGAATAAAATGGTGCTCGACGCCGTGACATCGGTAAAAAGAAGCCCGATGAGAACAAACAGGACAACGGTCAAAGGTTTTCTGCGCGTCCAGGAGTTGGTAAAACGATCGGCGGTATTGATTAAAAGCATGTAAGCCGTTCCAACGACAACCAGTCCGACAACCGAACCGAGGGCCAACGCCAAGGCCGGCCATCGCATACCGAGATCGCTGTACGAGGCCCAGGCCGGCGACAGAGACGGCGCCGCAGAGCGTATGAGGGTCTCGACGGCAACAATAAGCAGCCCGGCTCCCAAAACGGCAACCATTGTGACGCCCGTCTTGTCCACAGAGAACCGTGTCGCCTTGAGATAGCCGTTAATCATACCCAGACTCATCCCGGCAATGACAGCGCCGAGAACTGAAAAAATGATGATCGTTAACGCCTGATGCATCCACGGCGCAGCAGTGACAAACATGGATGTGATGCTCGGCCATGAATTCACAATACCGAACAGGACAACAAGTGTGACGACAATTGCGAGTTTTATAAAAAGTCCAACATCGAACTTTTTCCGGCTCCAGGAAATGATCTAAAACACAAAAGCGACGGCGAGAATCAAAAATGGTCCCCATCCCATGACGACATCAAGGATGTTGATGAGCGTATTTTTCTCGCGCTCGGCTCGGCTCCATTCGTCCGGCACATGCACGGTTTGCATGGCGCTGGATACCTCGCTGCCGGCAAGATAAACGACGAGCCGGCACTCGCCAGATTTCAGTGAATAATTGATCGTATCCGCCCAGACAAATCGCCAATCCGTTCGATTGTCCAGCTTGGACGGTGTGGCCGAGACAAATTTTAATTCGGCAGGATTTTGGTTGAAACGATCGATCAGCACTTGTTCGGCAATGGCTCGGGCTGCCGATTCGTCGAGTGAATCGCCCGCCGCTTTTTCCGGTAGAGTATGGGAAAAATCCCGGGCATCGGACCGCATTACCTTGACGGTAAATTCTTCGGCGCGATCAGCCACATCTCCTTCAAATGTCGCATAACGAACTAACCAATACGGGCCGCCAAGATAGCTCCCCATCAACTCCTTGTAGAGCGAATCACCTTCCTCCTGCCAAATGAAACGATCATTTTGATTGAGCGGGGCGTCCACCCTGCTGAGCCGTTTCCACGTCGCGTCAAGTTCAATCTGCCGCTCGCTCAATTCCTGATCAGCAATCTGTTGAGCTTCAGCACGGTTCAATGTCAGCCGCGGCGCCACATTTTCAAATGACTCAAAGGCGCCCCACGCCACCAGCGCCAACAGACCGATCATCGTCAACCACACATTCAGTGATTTTTTAACCGCGACAGTGGACTCGATCTTGGGCGCTTCCTCCACGACTGTTTTAGGCGGAGGCGGTTGGAACGCGCTGTTTTTCAGCTCCTCCGGCACCTGTTCAGCAAATCCTTTTTTCGTCAACCTGGCGCGCAACACCAGCCAGAGCGGCACCAGCGTGAACAGAATAACCAAAAGCTGTTGAATCCAAATATTCGGAGATGTCGCGACAAAGAGCGGCAAAGCGAACCAAACAACATCATAGGCAAAATGCAAAATGATGGCCGGCAGCAAACCAAAATAGAGGTAGAGCAAAGCAAAGGCGATGGACGGGATAATCAACTCGACCAGGCGCGCGTAAAACGGCTGCATGGGATAATTGGCATGTCCGGCGCCAAAAACGAGCGCTTGCAGAATAAACGCGCCGACAATCCAGAGTTTGGGCTTGCCAAATTTTTTCCCGAGCAGCGCCGCTCCGGCAATGGGCACGGCGCGAAACAAACACTCCTCCCAAAATCCGGCATGCAGCGAATTGGCAATGGATGACAGCCACGGTTGATACGTCGCCAGAATGTCCGGCTCAAAAAGAGAGCTGGACGGTGACCACCAGCCGAGACCTTTTGTAGCGACAAAATAGAGAAAAATATCAAAGGCGAAGAAAATGCTGACCGCGAAATAGCCCGTCAGCGTAAAGCCCAGAACCGGTTTGCTGCTTGCCGCATTCGGATTCCAGATTTTCCACAGTTGAATGTGATTGGGAAAGGCCTTGCGCGTCAGACCTTCAGCCGCCATAAAGGTGAGGGTCAACATCGCGGCCTCGGCAAAGAACAAGGCGATGATCTGAAAGAGTTGCCGCATAAAAAAGCTGCTGTGCGACAGCGCCGTGTCATAATACATCCATTCCAGCGGCCACTGATTGAGCATCACCAGCACTTGCAGCAGGGCGATAAAAAAACCCCAGAATAATGCGGTGCGCCATGTGAGCCAGCGCTCGCGCAGCAGAAAAAACAGTCCGACACCAATACCTAAAATGCCGTACAAAACCGCGATCGCAAACAAGGCGATCGAAGCAAGCGTATCGTTGGACGAGCGCATCTCCTGGTAGCGCCGATCAAAGGCTTCCGGAATTTTGACAAAATGCCGAATGGCCGTCAATTGATCTCCACCAACCGCCAGTTCAAGCCGATAAAACGCCTCGCCAAGTTTTTCGTCCGTGCGTTCATAAATAAAGGAAAAATCCGTGCGGCCGCCGATTTGGGTCTCCTGTGATTTTTCTACCAACGCATAGGGCGATAAATCGATGCCCCAATCGCTCGCAGCGGCTTCGGCAATGGTTAGCGCCGAATCCATGGGAATGGACGGACCGGCCTGACTTTCCGGCAGTGTGTAATCGAATCCGTAAAATTGGCCGCTCGGCGTAAAACGGATGATGGTCTCGATCTCTTGATTTTCTTTAAAATGGCGGACAATCCACTTGAACGGCGAATAGAGCGAGCCATCGAGCAACTGATTAAATTTCTCCACGCCGCCGGCCTCAAGTTCGACAAAATGTTGCACGTGCGTGTCCTGCGAAAAGGATGCCGCCTGTTGAAAATCATCCGGCCCCCAGTGGTGTTTTTCGGCGAGGGTTTTGGCCTCTGCCAGGGCCTGCTGCCGGTTCATGGTGATCTCGACATTGACCAGGGGAAACGCCTTGGGGAAATAGGCAAAGGCAAAAAAGCCGGCAGCAATACTCACCAACACAAACAAAATCCAGAACAGCGGTTTACGGATCATGAGAATTCTCCAGATTGGTTTTTGGTTTGTGACAAAAATCATCAATTCAACAACAGTAAATCAACCAAAGGAACAAAATGAATTCTTTAACAAATAGATATGTCACGTGTATGGCAGTGTCAGCATATCATGTTTATTTCTGTCTGTTCTTTTTGTGTGCATAAATCAAAAAAGCGATTAACGCCACGACGGCGACGACAAGGCCAATCAGAGTTGAAATGTTGTGTGGCAAGCGCAAGCCAATCTGCGCGTAACAAATAAATGTGACGACGACAGCGGTCAGAAACACCGCCGGGACGGTGGCGATCCAGTGGAATTTTTTCTGTTGAACGAGATAAAACGCTGAACTCCACAACACCAGCGTCGCCAAAGTTTGGTTGCTCCAGCCAAAGTAACGCCAGATGAGACCAAACTCAACCTGCGAAATAATGAATCCAATAACAAAGAGCGGCACCGCGATGAGCAGGCGTTTCTTTATGTCCTTTTGTCGAAGATGGGTCGCTTCGGAAATGATCAGGCGGGCGCTGCGAAAAGCCGTATCGCCGCTGGTGATCGGCAGGACGATAACGCCAAGGATGGCCAGAAATCCGCCAAACGAACCGAGGAGAGCGCGGGACGTCTCATTGACCACCAGCGCGGCCGTGCCTTGTTCAATCAATCCCTGCAGGGCTTCCGGTTCGTACAAGGTTAATCCCACGGTGGCCCAGATGAGAGCGATGATGCCCTCTGATATCATGGCGCCGTAAAAAACAAATCGCCCGTATTTTTCATTTGTTATGCAACGGCTCATTAACGGCGATTGCGTCGAGTGAAAACCGCTCACGGCGCCGCAGGACAGGGTGATGAACAGCAGCGGCCACATCGGCAAATCTTTGGGGTGAGTTTGATGAAAATTCAAATCCGCCAAAATCTTGTGTTCACCAAAGGCCATCCCGAAAAAGATGCCAAAGGTCATGAATAATAACAAACCGCCGAGAAAGGGATAAATCCGGCCGATGATTTTGTCGATCGGCACGATGGTCGCGATAAAATAATAGATAAAAATCGCGGCAACAAACCAGGCGACAGGCCAGTTGGTGAGATTTTCCAACATTTTGGCGGGACTCAGCACAAAAACCACGCCGACCAGAACCAGCAGGATCAGCGAAAAAACCAGCATAACGCTGCGCATATGACGGCCGAGCGTCCGTCCGACGATCGTCGGCAAATTTTCACCGTTGTTGCGCACGGACATCATGCCGCTGAAAAAATCGTGCACGCCGCCGGCAAAGATCGAACCGAAAACAATCCACAACAACGCTTCCGGGCCGTACAGGGCGCCCATAATCGGTCCAAAAATCGGTCCAATGCCGGCAATGTCCAAAAGTTGAATGAGATATGTTTTCCATGTCGGCATGCTGACATAATCGACGCCGTCGGCCAATTCCACCGCAGGTGTCGGGCGTGACCGATCAATGCCAAATATCTTTTCGACGATCAGACCATAGGTGAAATAGCCTAAAATCAACAATAAAACGCAACCAAGAAATATGAGCATAACCAACCTCACTTTTTTGCGTTGTCAAGCGCTTTATAATAGGAATGTTCCAGTTTCGCGCGTTCAATCGGCCGGCCGTGGCCAGGGAAAAAAATCTCGCAGGGCGTTTGGAGCAAGCGGTTCCAGCTGCTCAATAGCGCCGCTTCGTCGTTGGCAAATGGCGGGAAAACCGTATCGTGTCGTATGTTGAACATCGTATCGCCGACGAATGCGTATGTATTGTCAACAATGATGGTCATCGAACCGGCCGTGTGCCCGGGCGTTGAGATGATGGTGATCGGAAAATCAAATTCGCTCAATTGCAGCTGATCCGATATGACAAAATCCGCTGCCACGGGCGGATAACTGCCGACGCGCAAAATTTTGCCCAGCCGAACCATGGTTTTTGTCCAGAGCATCGTCCCTTTTGGCAGAGGCGTGCGGCCGTTCTTTAAAAATCCCGCCTCCTCCCGGTGCGCAAATATTTTGGCGCCGGATATTTTTTTGATCGCGGCCAGAGAGCCAACATGATCGTGGTGGGTGTGGGTTAAAAAAATATAGTGGATATCGCGTATATCATATTCATGCGCCAGCAGCACCGACTGCAAATGGCCGTGTTTATTAAACATGCCGGTGTCGACCAAAAAGCCGCCATTTGAAGATGACACAAAGTAACAATAAGAGGAACCAAGTTTTATTGGAATGATTTTTTGGGGATCGAATTGCATGACGGGCCGAAAAAGTGAATAATCGTTTTCCTGTCAAGAATCTATGAAAAAATATTCCAAGTTCAAGACATTTTTCTTGCGAGGAACAAAAGTTTTCAAGGGGAACCGACAGAAAGTGAGCGCCTCTAGATGAATCGCTCCAGCTCGGGATAACGGAGCAGCAGATTTTCTTTGACATTCGAGTTCTGCGCGAAAAAGGCAAAATCCCGAAAATCAAATCCCGGCGCCACAATACAGCCGACAAGCGAATAGTCGCCACGAGAAACGGCGGCTTGCCAATGATCGCCTGCAATCACATACTTGTACCCATCGCACTGTGGCATGGCGCCGAGCAAAACAATGTGCATTTTTTCCGTCGCCGGATCATAGTCGTACAGTTGCACTGGACTGCCTTCATAAAAATTCCACACTTCATCATGCCGCACCTGGTGAAAGCGCGACACCTGACCTTTTTTCAGCAAAAAATAAATATCGGTCATGGCGCTGCGAGTGTCATTGACCGTCGGCGATAGAATATTCAACCTGGATCGAAAGGTTTCTTTAAAATAACCGCCTTCGGAATGCTCCTGTAGTCCAAGCACTTTGATCAATTCTTCTGCTCTATCCATGGACGGCCTTCAATTTGGATTTAAAGGTTGCGATTCTTTCAATTGATTCGTCGATACGGCTTTCGGCAATTGTTCCGGATTCGACATGTTTAACAATGAGGTCGATCACCGTTTCGGCTATTTGCTCGTCATAGTCACAATTGTTGCCGAATAACAAAATATCAACGCCGGCATTTACGGCAAACGCGACAGCCGTTTCCAGACCAAATTGGCACGTAATGGCTCTCATCTGCATGTCATCGGTGAATACCAGCCCATCGAATCCAAGCTGCCGCCGCAGCGTGCCGGTTATGACGCGTTCCGACAACGTTGCCGGAAATTGGTCATCCAGCCTGGCGTTGAAAACGTGCGCGGTCATCACCGCATCGGCCAGGCCCAACTTGATGAGTTTTTGATACGGCTGCAATTCATCCGGCCACCAGGTGTGCGTCACATCGACAAAACCGAGATGCGAATCGCTGGTCGAGCTGCCATGACCGGGAAAATGTTTGAGCGTACACAGCACGCCGTGCTCATGATGCGCTTTGATGAACTCGATGGCCAGGCTCGTGACAATGGCGGGATCGTGCGAAAAACTGCGCGCTTTGGCCGCAATAACCGGATTTCGCGGATCGAGTTTGAGATCCACACAGGGGGCAAAGTTGAGATTGATGCCGTTTTGCGCCAGGGTGGCGGCCATCTGTTTTGTGGTGGATCGGACCATGGACAGGCAGTTTTGTTCTCCCAGCCATTCATGCGACACGGTTTCGGGAAAGCCATATTCCGGCTTGAGGCGAGCCACCTGCCCGCCTTCCTGATCAATAGCAATGATGAGCGGGATCGTCGAAATGGAATGCAAGTGCGCCGTGAGGTTTGCGAGTTGTTCCGGAGAGCGGATGTTCCGATTTTTCGTATTGGTCGGCACGTCCACATCAAAAAGCACAACACCGCCGATGCCGAGCTGTTGAATGTTTTGATAAATTGTTGATGATTCATCAACGGCAAGCCCGCGAAAACCGACCATCAACATTTGGGCTATTTTTTGTCTGAGGGCAAGATGTGAAAATTGAGATGTCATAGATTGGCGTCAAAAATTCAAAATCAAATAAAAGAGCTGATCAGGCATGCACGCTCTGAACGAGCTCCTCTCCCAGTTCATCCAGATGCAGGCCAAGAGCGCCGAGATCGCGCAAGACATAGCCGGCCTCTGCAGACGCTGTTAATTCAGGCTGAAAAATATTTTCTGGCCGATTGTGGTCGACGTTCTGATGCGCCATTAAGCTGAAAAGATGCGCATAATCGGCAAGTTCATCCACATAATACTGTGGATCCGACACGCTGCTCAGATCGACCATAATGGACTGCGGTTGTGCGCCATGTTCAGCCAGCCACATCCAGGAGTCGCCGCTGAAATAGCGGTCGAATTTTTGCCGAGCCAGTTGAACCAGTGCCGCCCCAGCACGGTTGTCGAGGTCAGAACCGTTGTGTTGATTTGACAGCTGCGCTTTCACCGCTGCGTCAATGACACCAACATCAAAGCTTACGACGGAGCGTACATGAGCGAGTGGCCGATAGTGAATATCACGATCCTCGATGGCGCGCAAATAGAGTTTCATCGCCTTTTCATAATGCGAAAGCGAATAGGCGACAAAACAGACCGAAACACCGGAGAACAACAATTCTCGGCCGATCTGTAACCCGTTTTCGGAGGCCGGTATCGAAAGCATAATATTGGGATTTTTCAGCGCCGTTAAATCATCAACAATCCCCTGCGGCAGAACGACAAAACCGTGGTGAAAAGTGCTCTCGTTATAAAGCGGCACAAGTTGATCCGTCAGATGATGTAAAATGCCCGCCGGATCGCCGACGGCAGCCTCTGTTTTTTCAATAACACAGCCCGAAAAAGTCGGCGCGATCTGGAGTTGTGCCGCAGAATCGTTGAGGTGAATTCGTAGCCAATTTTTATGGTGATGTGTCATTGTCATCTAGATTTAACATTAATATTGTGATTTATCCATCGGCCACAAGATAAGCAATTAAATTGAGATGATCCAGCGTTTTGCCGTGGATCGAGCCAGGCTCCAAGCACGATAGATTGTAATTTTGCGCCGGTTCAGCGCCGACGCAAACGCACAACAAAAAAGGCGAGAACATTCTCGCCTTTTCGTCTCCATTCCTACAGTTCCCACAAAAACTGTTTAAAGTCGTCATACACATTCGGCATCCAGGCGGCCTGTTTTTCCTTGCTCAGGCACGCCTTGAGCGCCCCGGGCAACTCGATGTCAAAGCCGAGGGCATCGGCAACGACCTCCTGGAATTTGCCGGGATGCGCCGTGGACAAGACGACTGCCGGTTTGTCTTTATCCTCGGGAAATTTATGCCGATATCTTTGAATCGCCTGCAAGCCAACCGCGGTATGCGGATCGGCGATATAACCGGCATCCGAATAGGTCTGTTTCATCGTCTGTTCGGTCACCTCATCGCTCACCGAAGTGGACCACAGACGATTCTTGATACTTTGATAATCATCATGGTAAAGATCGCGAATACGCTCCCAGTTGCTCGGATTGCCGACGTCCATGGCGTTCGACAAGGTGCGAACCGACGGCCGAGGTTCGTACACACCAGAGTCGATGTACTCCGAAACCACGGCATTGGCATTGACCGCGGCAATAAACTGCTTGACCGGCAGTCCCATCTGATTGGCAAACAGTCCGGCGCAGATATTGCCGAAATTGCCGCTCGGCACGCACACCAGCACCTCGTCGCCATGCGCGGCCATCATGTTCACCACGGCCCAGAAATAATAGATCGATTGCGGAATCAATCGCCCGATATTGATGGAATTAGCGGAAGATAACGTCATCTTGTCGCGTACCTGTTGGTCCGCAAACGCTTTTTTCACCAGCGCCTGGCAATCGTCAAATGCCCCATCAACTTCCAGAGAAATAATATTATCACCCAGAGTTGTGAGCTGCATTTCCTGTAACCGGCTCACCTTGCCGGACGGGTAGAGCAGCACAATACGAATGCCCTCGACGTGATGATAGGCGTGCGCCACGGCGCTACCGGTATCGCCGGACGTGGCGACCAGAATGGTGATCTCTCGATTTTCATGCTGAATGAAATAGCCCATGGACTTGGCCATAAATTGCGCGCCAAAATCCTTGAAGGAGAGGGTCGGGCCGTGACAGAGTTCGAGCGTGCTCGTATGTCCATTGAGTGTCGCCAGTTTGGGAGAAAAATCATAGGCGCGGTCAATGACGTCACTCAGACCTTGCGAAGAAAATTCGTCGCCGACGATGTGCTCAAGAACATAATGCGCCATCTCCTTGTATGATGTGCCGGCGAAAGATTTGAGCGTGGACACATCCAGCGATGGAAACGATGCCGGCATATAAAGACCGCCATCCGGCGCCTGGCCGCGAAACAGGGCATCGTGAAACGAGACAATGGGTGATTTTTTTCGAGTGCTGTATAATTTCATACTATTTTCTATTGAATCTCCGAATGTCACCAAACACTTGCATTTCGAAGCGCTAAATCTTTTGGTGAAATCTGGGGAATTCGTGGTTCTCCATTATGGCAGATGAAAACTCAAATTAATGATATTCGCAAAAATGCCGCCGGCGGTAACTTCGCGTCCGGCGCCGGGACCCTGAACGGTCATCGGATTATCAAAATAACGTTTGGTGGTGATTCGAATAATATTATCCGTGCCGTCAGCGCGCGACAACACATGGTCGCGCGACACCTCGGCAATACCGACCGAACACGTGCCATCTTTGAGCGACGCCATAAATCGCAGCACTTTGCCTTCGGCTTCGGCCTTGGCTCGGCGGGCCTCAAATACCTTGTCCAGCGACGGCAGTTTGCGCCAGAATGTATCAAGATCACCCTGATTAAACTCGTCGGGCAACGGCGGCGTCACATCAACATCCTGCAATTCCATTTCCAGGCCGATTTCTCGCGCCAGGGTGAGAATCTTGCGCGTCACATCCATACCGGAGAGATCGTCACGCGGATCAGGTTCGGTATAGCCGTTATCATAGGCCGTGCGGACGATGGTACTGAACGGTTTGTCGGCGGACAGGGCGCTAAAGATGAATCCCAGCGTTCCGGAAAAAATGCCTTCAATCTGCAGCACATCATCGCCGCTCTGCACCAAATCCTGGACAGTGCTGATGAGCGGCAAACCGGCGCCAACGGTGGTTTCGTACAAATAATGCAATCGATGATCACGCGTCAACAGTTTCAGCTCGTTGTAGTACGCCTGACTCATGGTGTTGGCTTTTTTATTCGGCGTAACGATATGAATACCGGCGCGCAGGAAATCAACATATTTGCCGGCGACAAATTCGCTTGCCGTCACATCCACCAGAATGCAATTTTGCAGCTTGAGCGATTTGATCTTGTGCAGCAACAGATCAATGTCGGTTTTCATGTCGGATTCATCGACAATGGCCTGCCAATGATCCAGATCAATGCCCTGATCATCAATGACCATAGTATCAACATTGGCAATGCCACAGACGCGAATGAGCAGACCGTTTTTGTTGAACAGATCGTCGAGTCCTTCTTTCATCTGCTGCAGCAGCGTTCCGCCGATATTGCCGGTGCCGACGATAAAAACGTTGGACACGCGGTGCGACAGATAAAATGCCGAATGAATGACATTAACCGCCACGACGGCATCCACCTCATTCACGACGAGCGAGACATTACGCTCGGAGGAACCCTGAGCAATGGCCACGACATTGATCGAGTTTTCGCCGATCGCCTCAAACAATTTGCCGGAAATGCCCGGATGCCCGGCCATATTCTCACCAACCGCGGCGATGATGGCAAGATTGTTCTGCACAGCGATATCATCAATTTTGCCGGAAATCAGTTCCTGCTCAAATTCAATCTCCAATGCTTTTTTCGCGGCATCGGCTTCCTTGGATTGAATGACAAAGCAGATGCTGTGCTCCGACGACGCTTGTGTGATCATAATAACGTTGATGTTTTCGCGAGCCAACGCGCCAAAAAGCCGCGCCGACACGCCGGGCACGCCCACCATACCGGCGCCCTGCACATTGATCATGGAAATGTTGTGAAACGAGGCAATGCCTTTCACCGGATGATCCGTGCCGTTCGACGAACTGGAAATTTTTGTGCCGTTTTTTTCCGGCGCAAAGCTGTTTTTAATCCACACCGGAATGCCCTTTTGTACCGCCGGTCGCAAGGTTTCCGGGTGAATGACCTTGGCGCCAAAATAGGACAGCTCCATCGCTTCTTCGTAGCTCACCTCGGGCAGTACAAAGGCGCCCTCGACAATTCGCGGATCAGCCGACATAAAGCCGTCGACATCGGTCCAGATCTCAATTTTTTCTACATCCAGCGCGGCGCCAATTAACGCGGCAGTATAATCCGAACCACCGCGGCCGAGCGTGGTGGTGACGCCGTCTTCGCTGGCAGCGATGAAACCTGTCACGACGTAAATCAAATTTTCCGTCAAGCGTGTTTTGATGCGGGCATAGGTTGGATCGATGAGCACGCGCGCGCCGTCGTGCTTGCGATCGGTCAGCATAATCTCCCGCGCATCAATATATTCGGCCAACGACCCGCTATTCTTCAGCAGCTTGGTCATGAGCTGCGCATTTAGTCGTTCGCCATAAGTGACCACATAATCCATGGTTCGTTCGGAACAGACGCGGATCAGGCTTATGGACTTGATAATATCGCGCAATTCCTCAAAATGAGTGATGACGATATTTTCGGTGGCGCGATCCTTCATCTCCTCAGGATAAACCTGATAATGACGTTCCTTAATCTGCTCCAGTTTATCCATCGCCGCCGCGACGTTTTTTTCCGCGGTCCTGGCGCAATCGATGAGCTGGTCGGTAATGCCGCCAATGGCACTGACGACCAAAACGGTCGGATGCCCTTCCGCCGCAATACTTTTGGTGATGCCGGCAACGTTCTTCACTCTGTCCGACGTGGCGAGTGAACTTCCGCCAAATTTTACAACTCGAAACATAGGCTACTCTCTATTCATGAAATTCAAAATATAATCCTGATTTTGCATGGCGCCGGTACACGATTCATCCCGAAGACTAATAGCAGCGGCCGCGGCGGCAAATTTTAATGATTTTTCGATCGGCCAGCCTTCGTGGGTGCCGTGTAAAAATCCGGCGGAAAACGCATCGCCGGCGCCGGCGTTACCTTTGCACTCGGTGTCCGCTACGCTAAAATTTTCTTGGGTTATCAATCCCGAAACCATCGAGCAGGCGTAGTTTGGCCCCGCGGCTCCACAATGAACCACGGCGACCTCTGCGCCCAACTCCTTCACCAACGCGACACAGGCCTTTTGGGGATCGGCCAGTTCTGTCAGCGAACAGGCCTGGTCTTCGTTAATGCACAAAATATTCACAAACGGAATTGTCTTTTTGTATCGTAAAAATTTGAACAAATTCTTTTTGTCGGGCGAGACAAAATCCAGTGCTGTTTTAACGCCAAGTTTTTGCGTTCGGTGCATAATTTCACCTAATTGGGTACCGAATTTTTCGTGCTGCAAATCAAGCTGCGGCAGCAGCAAGCCGTACCCAAACATGGCTATTTTAAAGGATGCCAGTTTTTCAACATCCACATCATCTGCGGTGAACGATCCCATCGCGCCAAGCCGATGCCGGAAAATACGCTCGACGGATCCATTCGGCAGACGAAAATGTATCACCTCGGTGGAGGAGGTTTCGTAATCGGTATCGATGACAATATTGGAAAAATCAATGCCATGTTCCGACAAGGTCGTCCGGATGATTTCGGCGCGATGATCGTCACCCATTTTACCGAACACCGCAATGGGATAGCCGCCGCCGATTTTCGCCAGATCCACCGATACATTAGTCGCCATGCCGCCAACGCTGAACAGAACGCGCTCGCTCAACAACTCATCTTCCGAGACAAAGGTGGCCGCGTCAATATAGGTCAGGCGGCCAGGTTCCACCACCGGCAGGACTTCATCAACAATGGTTGAACCCACTAATGCGATGCCGTTTTGCATGATCTCTCCTCTATATCGATGACAAAAAAACTCGCGCACGGGCGCCAAGCCGCAACGGAAATTTAAATCACAAATTTTTCAGATGTCTTGCGTCGTCCGAAATATTATAAAAATTCGGTCTGAATCCTGGCGTCTTGCGGTTTGGCGCGATGACTCGTGATCTCCTTGTTACAAGAGATGTTCACCGAGCTCGCGGCTTTTTTGCGCAAACTGTTCTTTCAGGTCGTCGTACTCAAACGTCACGGGAAACTGCGGAAATTCATCGATCACATTTTGCGGCGGGCGGAAGAGAATGCCGGCGTCCGCCTCATTCAACATGGTCGTGTCATTATACGAATCACCGGCGGCAATCACTTTGAAATTGAGCGCATGAAACGCGCGCACCGATTGCCGTTTGGCATCCTCCTGACGCAGGAGGTAATCACTGACCCTGCCGTTTTCATCAATATCCAGGCGATGGCACAAGAGCGTCGGCCAATCGAGCTGTTTCATCAACGGCGCGGCGAATTCGTAAAAGGTATCGGAAAGAATGACGACCTGATAATGTTGCCGAAGCCAGTTGAGAAACTCATTCGCGCCCGGCAGCGGTTTTAATTTGGCAATGACCTGTTGAATATCGGCCAAACCGAGGTTGTTTTCGTTCAACAGACGAAGCCGTTGCCGCATCAGCACATTGTAATCCGGAATGTCGCGCGTAGTAGCTTTCAATTCCGTTATGCCGGTGAATTCCGCAAAGTTGATCCAGATTTCCGGAACGAGTACGCCTTCCAAATCCAGTGCCGCAATAATCACAACAAAATCCTCTCCATATTACAAAAAAGGCCATCAATAGCCGATGAATCACCCATTAATGGCCCTATGAAAAGCTCGGTCAGTTTTAGATTGAGGGGGAAGATAGGAATTTTTTTTTATCGATCAAAGAGAAAATGCAAAACTAGCGTGTTTCTCCGGCACGCGCCTACTCTTGCGGATAGCGAATCACATCCCGATGATTTTTGACCAGCCCCAAAATTCGATCCCGTGTTACCCCCTGCTGCGCAAAGTCACGCCCCACACGATTGTTGTGAAAATCCATACTCCGTTCAGCGGCGGTGTTGGTCGGCAAGGTTTCATGCGCATCGGTGACCAGCTCGGCAAATTCCGGCCCGAATTTTTGCGTCAACAAGAAACTCCACAAAACATGGCGGTAGGCGTCTTCCGGGACCGAGGCATCCCGCTTGTGGGCGTTCTGCGACGTTTCTTTGGCATCCGAGGTGATGCGCATGATGATCGGCGCGCGCACCGGATAACTCGCGATGATCGACACCTCCTCATCGGACAGTTCAAGCTCGAACGTATCCGCCATCTGTCGAATATCCTTTTCCTCAAAACGCAGGTGCGCGCCGTTTTCATCACGTGTGGTGTACAGATAGGCTTGCGCTTCTTTATCCCGAACTTTTAAAGTGACCAGCGAGCGAACGATGATATTTGGATCGACTTCTTTTTCATTAAAAACATCGGAGAGTTTTTGCATCATCACCTTCAAGCCGCTGCGCGGATCCTTCAGGCGGATGGGATCGCGCAGTTGGACATAACCCTGCTCAAAACGGCCAAACGAAGTTCCGGGAAAATCCTCGGAACGATCAATATAAAGCTGAAAATTATCGCAGGACAGAAAAGCCGCCGGATCTTTGAGATTAGTGATATGAAAATTGACCTTTTCCGCATAAAAGGACGCCGGAAATTTCCGGTTCAAATTGGCGGCATCGAGTTCAAAGGAGGTCCGCAGATCAGAAATCGTGATCGTTCTCGGCGGAACCAGATTGATCGAGGAGTATTCATAATGTTCAATAGCAAGCCCGCGTTCGGCCAGTTGCGGTAAAAATCGCGGCATCATCTTGTCGGCGATTTTATCAAATAATAATCCACTGCCAAAATAGAGCACCGCTGCCGATACAATCAATAGCACCAATAGAGTGATGAGGAATTTTTTCATACCAGTTCGCTTTTCATTTCTGTCACGAGTTTCATTTTCTTTGTCTTAAGCACATCGTTTTTTAATAATCGTTTAAATCGATAGACATCGCCGCGTACACTTTTACGAATTTCTTTTTCCCGATGAAAATCAAGCAAGCCAACATTGGCCAACCGGGGCTTAATGTAGAGGTCCGGTTTGACGCTTTTCAGCCGCTCCGCAATGATCGTATTCTGCATAATTTGATAGGCCGACATGACGCTGTCGTACATACCGGGAAGTTGTTCTCCATTCTTTGCACAAATCTCGCCCGATACATCAATAGCGATCAAATAGTCGCACTCGTCGCGGATGATATCGATGGGCAGCGGATTTGTACTGCCGCCATCGATAAGCACGCGGCCGTCAAAAAAGACCGGTTCGAAGACCGCGGGCAGTGACATGCTGGCGCGAATCGCCGGGATGAGCGCTCCATGATCAAAGACAACGGCCTGGCGTTTCCAGTAATCCGTCGCGGTGATTTTCAAAGGAATGTCCAGATCATCAAACGTGTCACAGTCCAGAAGATGTTTGATAAACACTTCAAGACGCCTGCCTTTGAGCATTGAGGTGCGGCCGAACAATTTCAAATCCACCAACCGCGGAATTTTCAGCAGGGTGATCTTGCGCAGAAATCGTTCCATCTCATACCCGGAGTAACCGGCTGCGTAAAATGCGCCCATAATGGCGCCGATGCTCGTACCGGATATGACCGATGGTTTGATATTCAAATCATCCAGCGCTTTACAAAACTCGATGAAACACAAGCCGCGGGCGCCGCCGCCGCCCAATGCCAATCCAATTTTCATCCTGTCGTTTCCCACAAAACGATTCGCCAACAGACCTAAAAACAAACGGGATGCTGTTTTGCACAACATCCCGTTGATGATTTCAATTTTATATACGGACGACTGGCAAAAATACGGAAGGATTATTCCTGACGATCGCGCTCGACGAGTTTATAGTCAGCCGGCACCACAAACAACGAGGCGTCCAGCGAGGTGGTCTCAAACGCCAGGACTTCCGTCACCGAGGTCATCAAGGTGTTGCGTTCTTTTGGGCCCTCATCCTTTTTTTCCATGCGATTTTTAAGCGCTTTTTTGCCCAAACCGCCAAGCAGACCGCCAACGGAGGTTGGTATTTCCGTTTGTTCCTGCTTTTCTTCTCTGGCTTTTTCTTCTTCCATTTTCTTCAAAGTTTCGGGATCAACTTTGGTCTCGTAGACGGTGTTGATGCGCATGGGCAATCCCTGCAGTTTTTCACCTTCTTCCTGCATCTTTTTGATCGCCTCACCAAGCTGGGAATTTTCCTGCATCGCATTGGCCATCATCTCTTTGACACCCGCATCATCCGGGGCAAAACCCAGTTTTTCGACAAAGCGTTTGTTAAAATCGTCCATTTCACTTTTTGCTTTATCGCCGCCCTTGTACAACCAGTGAGAAGACGTGACGATCATACCGCCCTTGGCGCTTTCCATCTCGCCGCTCTCCTCATTTTCGGCCGTCACTTCCGCATCAAAATCGAGAGTCAGAACAACTTTTTCAGTTTGTTTGCCGGCAATGGTCTCCTTTTCGCCGGTTTCCTGCACATCAACTTTAACATCCCAGTCAACTTCCGCTTCCGGCTCTTCACTTTCGGGCTCTGCATTTTCCACTTCTTCGCCTTCCTGTCCCAAGCTCTCCATGGTGGATTTTAGCATCTCTTTCCACTCATCAAATGTCATCTGGGTATACTGTTTTTTATCATGTTGAACAGTGATAAAAAGTTCCTTGTTCAAATCAACAATGTGAGAGGATTCCAGGTTTCCCTTGTTATCGAATGAATCGCTCCGTTTGACATCGCCTTTGTAATAATCAACAGTTTTAACCGGTTTTCCGCCGCCAAAGAAATTCATCATTTTTCCCACGGTCCCTGCCAATTGCATGCTGGAGGTGGATTCGTATTTGACATCAGCCAAAACAAGTGAGGAAAGCAACAGAAAGAACGCTGCGCTCAATACAACTGCCTGTTTCATGGAACATCTCCTTTGGTGAATAATGGTAATTTTGAATATATTTTTGTTTTTGTGAATAACAGTACATACAGTGAGTTTATTCATTTTCCGGAATATTAATTTTCCAGCCAAATGTTTCGTATCGCCAGTCAAAGTCATCGCCCTTGACCTCAACGACGACAAACCCTTCGGGAAAGCCGTCACGCGGACCTTGCCACCACTGGCCGCACACAGCGCCGCCGGTGATGAAATGGGTGCCCTTGAATTCAATGTGCTCCACCTCGTGCAGATGTCCCTGCAGCACTAACTTTAGGTTGTGATTTTCAAACTTTTTCAGCACATCATGCGCATTCACAATAACTTCTCCGCGCCCCATGCCGTATGTGGCGCCGTTGACAAATTGGCCATAGACGGAGACAAACGGAATGTGCGTTGAGATGACAATGGGTGTTTGGGGATCGACATTTTTCAGATCATTTTCCAGCCAGTCGAGTTGCAGCGAATCGATAAAACCGTAGTAACGTCGTTCCGGCGTAAAACCGATACCGTCCAGCACGATAAAGTGCCAGTTGTTGACATCAAACGAATAGTAGGTGTTCTCGTACTCCATAGCCTCCAAATACATGCCGCGACCGTACTGCGGATGCTGCGGCGAAATACCGCTCTCTTCATAAAGGCCAAACACCTCGTGGTTGCCCAGCGTGTTGTAAACCGGCATGTTAAAATTGTGCGCCAGGGTGGTGTACATGGTGTACAGCGAATCGGCGCGGCCCTGGGTTTGCCCGAGCGCGTCCATGATCAAATCGCCGCCGGTTATTACAAAATCCGGCGCCAGTTGATTCACTCGCCCAATAGCCGCAGCAAATCCTTCATTGCCGCGGCGTTCCGGTTGAACGTGGATATCGGTCATGAACACAAATGAAAATGAATCCGAGTTATCACAGGCCGTTAGTGATAACAGGAAACCGAGCATCAGAATTACGTTTAAAAATCGACTCATGATCTCCCTGCCGTTTCCAGGTTAGTTATTTGAATTTTTAAACAGATCGTCGAGTATTTGCAGTTGTTCAATTTTCACTGCCCGTTCAAAGCGAATCTCCCTCACCCTGTTGGCGTACATTGAAATGATTCGTTTGAATTCATCAACATGTTCTTCATCAAAATAAATGAAATCATTGATGAATCCATCCTCGTCAATGATTTCATCTCTTAAAATCAAAAAGGCCATGATCTATCTCCCATAGAGCTTTTCATCCATAGTACGCAGCCATTTTGAGCCCAAAATAAAATCAGAGTAAACTTTATGTTACCACATTATTGGCATTACAGGATATTTATTCATCACCCGGACATAGTTCGGTAAAAATATTCACCACAATGTTGGCAAAATCAATGCGGGGGCCGCCGTAATGCACCACGCCGAGGTCGACGCTCTCGCCGGATTTTATCGCCAGCGCATCACGGGTGACGGTGTAGGAATCATCGCCAAGATCAACATTGATTGACAATCTGAGAACTTGATCGCACGGCGCCTCGCTTTTTATTTGAACGCTCGTCTCGTTGACATTTTTGTCAGCCGGGCAGTCGCCGGAGTAGATTTGCACAATCTGATTAAAACTAACCCGATAGTTATACCTTTTATGTCCCTGGTCCTTGACAAATTTGGTCAACGACGGGGAGAACTGTTCCGACAATTCGCACTCATTGGGATTAAAGCAGTTTAACAGAAAAAGGGCTAAAAGCGGCGCTATGTAAACAAATCGTTTCATTTTAACTCCAATTAGATGATTTTTTTAATTTGACGCACAATTTTTTGGCCGACAAGTTGATCGGATACGGCGATAATATTTTTAATGACCTCGAGCACATCATCGTCGCCGGGCCAGTGTTTTTGCACAATATCGGGGTGAGAATTATTGATGAGGCCGTTCAGCACGAACGCCGCGACGATAATGTCATCGGCAAAGCCAAACGGGCCGAGAAGCGCCTCGGGAAACAAATCAAATGGTGAAATAAAATAGGCAATAGCGGCGAGCAGTTTAAGACGTTCGGCTTTCGGAACATCCGGATCAGACGACAGCTTCCACAACAGATAAAACAAATCCGGCGCCCACATGATGTATTTCGACCACTGGTTGGACTGACCCTCCTTGTCCAACCAGGTGGTTATCTTTTTTCGCAGTTTTTGGTAAAACTCGGATTCTTTGGCCACGGTATCATCGTCCAGGTTTAAAATTGAACAAGCCAATATAGTGATAAAATGGCAAGAAACAAAAGAATCCCTTATTCGACCAGGCTGTGGCCGTGCTCAAAATCGTACATGGTGATGCGCTTCAAATCGGCCAGCGCCAATTGATAATTGATATAAGCGCGCAAATAGGTCAACTGCGCTTCAATATAACTTTGACGGTCAAGATCGAGTTCCTGGCTGGTAATATCACCGTTGTTGAACCGTTCGATGGAAATGTCATAGCCGCGCTTGGCAATTTCCTGGTGTTTATTCAACACCTCAAGCTGATTTTGCGATTGCTGCAAGCGCCCGATGACTTCGCGGACCTGTCGCTCAATAGTCTTTTTGATTTCGATCAAACCGAGCTCAGCGGCGCGAACATCGGCCTGGGCGGATTCGACATTGGCTTTGTTGGCGCCGGAATCCCATATAGGAATATTCAGGCTGAACACAACGCCGCGGTTATCGGGGCGCTCTTCCATATCCTGCAAACTTTTTTCCCACAGGCTTCGAGGGGCCGAGGTGTTCCACACATCCGAATTGGCAACGCCGGTGAGATCGTAAAACGCGCTCAATGTGCCGTTGAAATCACGATCGGCCTTTCTCAGCTTGACTTCAAGCTTGGACAGTTCCACCTCGACTTCGTTCAGTCGAATTTCCGCACGATTTTCCAGCGCCATGTCGAGCGCTTTTGTTTTATCGACATCAATCTTGGCATAATCAAATGTCGTCATAACGCCGACATTTTCATCAAACGTAAGACCGATCAGTTGCTTGAATTCATCAGCCACGCGTTCGATAGCCGCTTCGGCCGCCAGTTTTTCGTTTCGGCTCTCGGTGTAATAGACTTCCGCCTGAATCGCCTCAACTTCCGGTATCAAGCCCGCTTCATATTTTTTTTGCGCCAGATCGGCCAGCTCTTTTTGTTGGCGGACGTTTTCAGTGGCAATTTCAAGTTCGCGCGTGGCTGTGTATAAATTAAAAAAGGATGCGGTCACCTGATAGACAATATCCAGCTCTTCGCGTTTATAGCGCTGCACGGCGCTTTCATAATTTAGGTCCGC
>CAYSNA010000016.1:8930-26823 GCA_964432185.1 uncultured Cytophagia bacterium | reverse complement strand
TTTGAAAAAGTGGCCGCCGGTTTCCAGTTCGAGACCGAGAGTGAGCGAGTCGTAATCCTGCCGCCAGCCGCTGATCGTCGGATTCCATTCAGCCAACAGACTCCAGCGCGGTGACACATAATACTGCACATAGTTGCCCAAGGTAAATGTGTATTCCGGCTCGACACAAAAAATATGCGCGTTATACAAATAGGTTGGCACAAGGCCGATGCCAAGTTTTTTCTGCAGCATGGTATTCAAAATAACCTGGCCGTAATATTGCAGTTTGCGCCCATCGTTTTTAACCGGATCATAAATCTCGCCGTTATAGGCGATGCCGCCGCGAAGCGTCAACAGCAACGGCAATGTCTCACTTTGACGTTCCCAGGTTTTATATTTGACTTGCAGCTCGAGATTATCCTGTACATTGGTTCGGCCCACATGCACCATCAGTTTGTTGGATACGGCGTAACCAAGAGCCAGCCGAATGGTTGCCGGGCCGTCCATGCCCCAAAAGGCTTCCGGGCCTTCCGTAATCGGCGGGATAAATCGGTGCGACACTTCAAACTCCCAATCACCTTTTTGCAGCGTCTCGGCCGTTGGCAGCATGGCCGCGTAGGGAGAATGAAACAGAAGTAAATCCTGACGTTGCGGCTCGGCGCGTTTCCAGCGCGAACCTTGTGCCAGCGAAAGTCCAGACAGCAGCATTAAAAAAATTAAAATTCGATTCACGATATCCCTCACTTATTCTTGAACTTTTGTTGTGTAAAATTGAACATCCAGTTCAATGGTATCACCGATTTTCATCATCATCAATTGCGGGCGTTCAATTTTATAATCTTCCAGCTTGACGGAAAACTGGCTTGACGCTTTGTAACCTTGTTCTGTTTTTACAAGAAGACCGTCGAGTTCAATCTTTTTTTCGACGCCGTGCAGCTTGAATGTTCCACGGCTTTTAATGCTGATCGAACCGTCGGCGTTTTGCACTGCACTGGTAAGTGTGCCGCCGTACGATGCGAATGGGTATTTATCGGTTTCCAGATACTCATCGCGCATGTGACGATTGCGTAATCCGATGCCGGTGTCCAGACTGGCCAGATCGACCTCAAAATAAAACTCGCTGTTTGAGGTCATGTCGTCGCTCTCCCCCATGACATAGCCGTCAATCTTGTTCGTCACCCCAACGATTTCTTCAAGCGGCGCATCGGACGTGAATTTGACCTGATTGTTCTGCTTTTTATCGACGTGAAATTCAACCGCGTTGAGCACTGTCGTCAGTAAAAGCACAGATAAGAAAAAATATCGCATGGCCACTCCTAATTGTTTAATGCACCTCGGTTTATCCATGATGTCACCGAGTCGATTCGGGCCTGGCTCAGTTGCGCGCCCGGCGGCATTAATGGCGCATTGTCACCATTCAGTACCTTGGACAGGTAACTCGCCGAACTGTTGAACGGCTCAACTCGCTTTAACGAAGAACCATTGCTCGGGGCGTTGACCAGGTTCGCGTAGGACACGTTGGGGGAGAGATCGAGTCCACCCGCCGCGTTATTGCCGCTGTGACAGGAAACGCAATTTTTGTCAAAAATATCGGTTTGAATATCGGAAAAGGTTGTAACAGCGGGATTCGCATTCTGCTCCGTACACAGCTCACATTCGGAAACAATGTTGTCGCTGCAGGCGATAAAGAGGCTCAAAAGCAGCATCAACAGGATAAATGGGATGGGTTTTGACAAGCTAATCCTCCTTTGTTGAAAGTTAAACAACCGCTAAAACCAAGTTTTCATTGGCAATTATTCCACGAGTTGGTTAACTTTGAATGATTATTTGTTTGATGGTTGGACACCTTTTCGGATTCACACTATGTCAGCGCTCGTCGTTTTTTTGTCCGGAACCTCCGGAGTTGGAAAAACTCCATTAATAAAGTCGTTCATCGGACAAAATCCTTACAAAAAAATTGGCATTCCCGTTTTATTTACCAGTCGTGAAGCCCGGCCGATTGAAACCGAAGGGGTGGATTATTTTTTTCGCAGCGAGGATTGTGTGCGGGGATTGGATCCCGAGCGCTTTGTTTTGGCGCAAACGCGGCATATTTGGCAAGCGGTGGACATCCCTGCCTTGAGCCGGCTGACGTCAGAGAATGACATCGTTCTTTGCGATATGTATTACACGTTGGTTCAGGCGCTGCTCACGCATCCGCATGTGCCCAAGGCCATCAAGCATAATTATATTCGCATTTTTATGCAGCCCGTTTCCATGGATGAAATTCGGGAGAAAAAAGAGAGTATGGCGGATGCGAGTCTGCGGGACGCCGCGGCGGCGATCTCTAAACCGAAATTGATCGAGCGGGCGCAGCAGCAGGGCAAAGCGTTGACGCCGGATGTGCTGCGGGATATCGAGATTCGCGCCAACTGCGCCTGGGAGGAAATTCAAATCGGCCAGGAGTATGATGTTGTCCTCACCAATCATGACGGGGAAAATTCGCCGCACTGGAAAGAAAATCCGCCTGGCGGGGAAGCCGGCAAAACGCTGGCGATTTTTTCCGAACTCATTTTTTCACGCATCAGCTAAAGGAGGAGCAATGAAACAATCTTTCGTTCTTATGCTGGCTGTTCTGTTGATGGCCTCATTATTTATGTCGTGCGGCGAACCCAAGGAGATTACCGTCCGGCATATTCTCATCATGTACCAGGGTGCGGCGGCGGCCGGGGAAGATATTGTGCGCACTAAAGAGGAAGCGAAAACCTACGCTTACGATGTGCTGTCCCTGGTGAACGAGGGCGAGGACTTTGCCGAGCTTGCCACACAGCATTCCGACGGCCCCACCAAAGTGCGCGGTGGATTACTAAAGCCGTTTGGGCGCGGTAAAATGTCCAAGCCATTTGAAGATGCGGCTTTTGCGTTGCAAGTCGGTCAGGTGAGTGACGTCGTCGAAACCGAATTTGGTTTTCATATTATCAAACGGATGAAATAGGTGATCGCATCAAAAATTGTGCGGTTTGCCGGAGAGTTAATTTGATGGAAGAAGGGGCGAGATGGTTTCTCTGCACGACAAAGTTGTGATTGTCACCGGCGCCAGCAGCGGCATTGGCAAAGCAGCCGCCATGGCGTTGGCTCAAAAAGGGGCGGCCGTTGTTCTTGCCGCCCGCCGTGTCGATAAATTGCAGGCGTTGCGTGACCAGATCACTTCACTTCCCGCCGAATGTCTTGTTGTTCGCACAGACGTGACCTCCGAACCGCAGGTGGCGCAGCTTTTTGAGGAAACGATAAGCCGCTTCGGGCGAGTTGATATTCTTCTGAACAATGCGGGCCGCGGTTTAAAAACGGATATCGGCGCGACCAGTCTGGATGAATGGCGCGCCGTTCTGGATACCAATTTGACCAGCGTTTTTCTCTGCTCCAAAGAAGCGCTGAATAGAATGATGCCGCAGAATTACGGGCACATCATTACTGTCAGCTCGATTGCCGGATTGTACGGTTTGGGAGGCTACGCCGCCTACTGCGCGGCCAAGCATGGGGTGACGGGATTTCAGCGCTCCTTGAAATGGGAGGCGCGACCGCATGGCATTAAAGTGTCAACAATTTTCCCCGGGCGAGTGGATACCGAGTTTTTTGATCTCTATCCTGAACGCCCGCCGCGCGGACAGATGCTGTCGCCGGAGGATGTGGCCGATTATATCGTTGTTGTGGCGCAACAACAACGCTTAAAACGACACGTTGTTCGGGCGCTCAATATCGGTAAAAGGATTCGAAATTTTTTACGCTGATTTCGCTCACTGCGGAACACGCCATACAGCGCACAGCGGCGCGTGATCCGACCACGGCGCCGCGACCTGCCAGGTCGAGTCCGAGCCGGCCAGCCAGGCACCGTTGGTAAAAAGATAGTCCAGTTTGCGATCGTAAGGGCCATTCCAATCTTGCGTATGGGAAAAATATTTTGCTTCGTCGGCGCTATAATCGCCCAAGGATACGGCTGGGACATAGCTGTCGTAGAGCGGCTGCAGCCAGGTTATTTCCGGGGTAAAATAGCTGCCTTCGCGATGCCTCGGATCATCGTTCGGTCCGTGAAACGATTCGTCGTCTGCTTTATCGTCCAGACAATAATCCGTTTTCGTGGCATTTGGCGGCAGAGAATTGAGGTCGCCGCCGGCCACAAAAGGCATACCCTTTAAATCCAGTTTGTCCAATTCGCTTTTGAACAAATCCAGTTGACGTTTTTTGGTGTCGTCAGTTGAAAACGCGGCGGTATGCACATTGACGGCGTAAAAGTGCTCCACCTCCGGCACGGCAATAGTGCAGATGAGAATATTATCGCGTACATAAAAATGCCGCGTCAACGCATCCTGGTCGCCGCGCAATGGCAATTGGATGCGTGTGGCCGAGGTGATCGGCCAGCGCGACAAAATGGCGTTGCCTTCATCCATTCGCCCAAGGCCGTCGCTGGGGATATTTTGCACGCGCCACACCGAAGCATAAGCGCCATAATTCAGATGTGTGTGATCCAACAGCCATTGCATCTGCTCAATATAGGCCGAGCGCTTGGATTGAATATCCACTTCCTGCAGCAGCACAATATCTACGCCGGACGAATTAATGGTCTCGGCAATGCCGCGCAGATTGGAATAGATTTCATCCTCGTGAAAAATGACGCGCTTGCCGTTGGAATCGCCGAACCACTGGCCGCGCCCGGCGCCGAAACGAATGTTCCAGGTCATGACGACAATGGATTGAACGGATGAAGGCGCCGGGGACATCTGTTGTGCCGTATAATATTCGCCTTTTTCCTCGTTTTCAAATTGTGTGACCAGCGGCTCACAGGTCAGGAATAACATCGAAATGAAAAATAAAAAAACGAGAGCAGTTACAATTTTTTGCATGATCTCCTCCGTTTGCAACGATTTTAATCAAGGCCGTTTTGAAGGAGCGTCTGGAATATGGAATAGAAGTGGAATCGTCAACATCAGAGGTATGTCATCGCGTCGTTTTGCGGCCACCTCTTCAGTATAAAAAACTAATGTCACGATGGCAAGACTTTTCAGCGAGCTCGGGATTCATTTTTCTTCACTTTTATTTTCAGCCATTTCCACGGGAAAAACATGGAGACGTTTTTTTGATAATCAACATAGACCTGGCCGAATTCGAGCCGCAATTTGCGCTCTTCGAGCATCGCGCCAAGGACGAGGTACATCGAAAAAATGATATTGAAAATCAATGAAACAGAATTTATATCGCGGGCCCAGAGGACGAGAAAGCCCGCAAGATACCAGGGATGCCGCGTCACCTTCAAAATGCCGCGGGTGTGCAGGTCGCCCGATTCCGACAGGGTGATGGCATGTTTTTTTGAGAGTATTTGACGGAATCCAAGAAACTGCAAACCGTCATAATGTTTGAGCCCGGCCAGCAGCAAATAAAAACCTGTGCCCCACAGAACAAGCTGAAAAATCCGCAAGCCGCCGCTCCAGTCAACATACGAGACTGGCGTGATGTTTCGCCACAACAAAAAAATCGGTATCAGCGTGAGAATGGCGATGATGTTGTAGATTAAGCGGTAAAAGCGAAATTGAGAACGCAAAATGTGTTGGGCCAGCGCGACGCCGCGTCCGGAAATCATGGCGCTGTGCAGGATGCACCAGGCGATGAGCGACAGCGCGAGGACAAGATGGTTTTTTTCGAAAAGAAAAATGGGCATAGTTTACATATCCTGAAATTTTTCAGATGCAACAGTAAAAATTGCATAAAATTCCATTGTTTTTCAGACGGGCATTCCTACATTTGAGAGCGTGCTTGGCTGGTTTTTTTGACATGCAAAACAGACCCGCACATCATTTAAACTTTTTATGAGGGATTCATGAAACGTCAAATCAATCTTCTTCTCGTCTTTGTCCTTTTCCTCTATTTTCATGCCGCTGCTTTTGAAACCGCCACCCCGGAATCCCAGGGTATTTCATCTCAGGCCATTCTTGATTTTGTCGAAACCGCGGAAGCCGAGGTTGATGCGTTGCACAGTTTTATGCTCATTCGCCATGGTAAACTCGTGGCGCAGGGCTGGTGGGCGCCGTTTGAACAAGACAAGCCGCATATGCTCTATTCGCTCAGCAAAAGTTTCACCTCGACCGCCATTGGCCTGGCTGTTGCCGAAGGACTGCTGAGCCTGAACGATACGGTCATTTCATTTTTCCCGGACGAGTCGCCGGCGGAACCGAGCGCCAATCTCAAAGCCATGCGCGTGCGCGATCTGTTGGCCATGAGCAGCGGTCATCAGGACGATACCACAAACCGGATAACAACCGTTCAGGACAAAACCTGGGTGGAGGTCTTTTTGGCGCTCGATGTGGAGCACAAACCCGGAACGCATTTTGTTTATAATTCCGGCGCCACCTTTATGCTCTCCGCCATTTTGCAAAAAGTGACGGGCCAAACCGTGCTCGATTTTTTGACACCCCGGCTGTTTGAGCCGCTCGGCATTGACAATCCGACGTGGGAAAGTAATCCTCAAGGCATTAATATGGGAGGATGGGGCTTAAAGGTCAAAACAAAAGATATTGCCAAACTCGGACAACTTTATCTGCAAAAAGGAATGTGGAACGGCCGGCGAATTCTCACGGAAGAATGGGTGCAAGCGGCCAGCTCGAAACAATCCTCCAACGGCAGCAATCCCGATAGCGATTGGGAGCAGGGGTACGGCTATCAGTTCTGGCGCAGCCGCCACAATAATTATCGCGGCGACGGCGCGTTCGGGCAATATTGTATTGTGATGCCGGATTATGATGCGGTACTGGCGATCACCAGCGGTCTTGGCGATATGCAAAAACCGATGAATCTGGTATGGGATATTTTGCTTCCCGCCATGCAGAGCGAACCGCTGCCTGAAAATCCGCAGACACAGAAAAAATTGCAGGAGAAGCTGACGACTCTGCAACTCAACACCGTGGCCGGAGAGGCGTCTTCAAAAATCGCCAAAAAGGTTTCGGGGAAAACATTTGTTGTTCAGCCGAATGAACAGGGTCTGCAATCGGTTCGGTTTGATTTCAAAAAAAATGTCTTCACCGTCCAGTCAACGCAAGGTGAACGTCTGCTCTCGCCAGGTTACCAGGAATGGACGACGAGTCTCATGCCGTTTATGGGCAAAGCATCGGAACCGGTTGCGTTATGCGGCGCCTGGATTGAACCGGATTGCTATCAAATAAAACTTGCGGCCACGGAAACGCCCTATATTCAAACGCTTCAATTTAAATTTACCGAAAACGAGGTGTTGTTTGATGTGCAGTTTAACGTCGGTTTTGGCGAGAGAACATTGGGCCAACTTAAAGCTAAAATAGAGTAGACTGTGTTTCTCATCAACAGATATCTTGAAAATGTCGTGCAACACCAGAGCCGCAACGTATGATTTTCTAAATTAGGGCTACGTGACCGGGACATGGTGATATAAGAATTTCATTGAGACCTGGCATGAGATTTACATTGTAAAATTTTTAAAAAATATTCAGGAGATGTTTTTATGCAACAGCAAGACAGTTCACGCCGCACGTTTCTCAAAACAACGGCCGCGGCTGCCGCATTTACCATCGTGCCGCGTTCGGTTCTCGGCGGTCGCTACATTGCCCCGAGTGACAAAATTAACGTCGCCATCATCGGCGCCGGCGGCCAATCACTTGTCGATTTGGACAATTTGATCAAGTTTCCGGACATCCAGTACGTCGCCGCCGCAGATCCCATGGCCAAATGGGATTATCGCGAATTCTATTTTGGCGGTGATGCCGGACGGCTGGCGGCCAAAGAAATTATTGAAAAACATTATGCCGAACAAAAGGGCATGGAAGGCTACAAGGGCTGCGCCGTGTACAAGGATTTTCGCGAGATGCTGGAGGTGGAAACCGACATTGATGCGGTGACCGTGGAAACGACGGACAACATGCATGCGCTGGCGGCCATGGCGGCGTTAAAAAAGGGCAAGCACGTCTACTGCCAAAAACCGCTGACGCACGATATTTACGAAGCGCGCATGTTGACGCTGGCGGCGCGCGAGGCCAAAGTGGCGACGCAAATGGGCAATCAAGGCCATGCGATGGAATCGAACCGCATCGTTTACGAATGGATCAACGCCGGCGCCATTGGCGATGTGACCGAGGTGCACAGTTGGACCGATCGTCCGGCTGGTTTGTGGCCGCAGGGCATTGAGGCGCCGAAAGAAACGCCGTCACTACCGCGCGTGCTTGACTGGGATTTGTGGCTCGGACCGGCGCCGTACCGGCCGTATCATCCGATTTATGTCCCGTTCCGCTGGCGCGGTTTCTGGGATTTCGGCACCGGTTCCCTCGGCGATATGGGCTGCCACATTCTTGACACGCCGGTCTGGGCGCTTGATCTCGTACACCCGACATCCATCGAAGCCGTCACCACAACGCCCTATAATAAGGACACCTATCCGGTTGGTTCGATGATCCGCTACGAATTTCCCAAACGCGGCAGCAAACCGCCGGTCACGCTCACCTGGTACGATGGCGGGTTGACGCCATTCCGACCCAAAGTGCTGGAAGAAGGGCGCCGCTTGGGAGATGCGGATGGCGGGACGATTTTTATCGGCACCAAAGGCACGCTGATGTGCGGCACGTTTGGGCAGAACGCCCGTTTGATCCCGGAATCGGAAATGAAAAAGTTTAAAAAACCGCCGCAGACTCTGAAACGCACCGAGGGCATTTATAACGAATGGGTCGAGGCGATCCGCGGCGGCGACCCGGCAACTTCCAATTTTGACGTCTCCGGCCCGCTGACCGAAATTGTGCTGCTCGGCAATGTCGCCATGCGCTATCCCGGCACGCGACTCTACTACGACGGCGCAAACATGAAAGTCACCAATGTGGAAGAGGCCAACCAGTTTATCAAACGGAATTATCAGGCAGGCTGGTCGCTGTAGAAAAAGCAAAGCGTGCGGGAGCTATCCCGCACGCTTTTTGTGTGTGAATTAAAAAAAAGTACTGACCGGTGGATTGGATTCCGGCCTAAAGCGGGCGCGTGAAGAAAGAACAGTGTACCGTTTCCCGTGGATGAAATATTATACCCGTCCTTTGTGTTTTTCTCATCCGTATTATTTAAAACAGCAGAGGACGGATTTTTTATGGCATTTTCCATTGATCCACGCGTTGACATTGGTCATGTGCATCTCAAGGTAGCCGATCTTGAGCGCGCGATCCATTTTTATCACACTATTTTGGGTTTTGATGTCGTCCAGCGTTACGGCAGCCAGGCGGCGTTTTTGAGCGCCGGCGGCTATCATCATCATATTGGTTTGAATACGTGGGAGAGCGAGGGCGCTGCACCTCCGCCGCGGTACAGCACGGGGTTGTATCATATTGCGATCCGTTACCCGGATCGCCGGTCTCTGGCGGATGCGCTGAAACGGTTGATGGATGCGGGTGTGGAGCTGGATGGCGCCAGCGATCATGGTGTCAGCGAGGCGCTTTATGTGCACGATCCGGATCACAATGGTGTTGAACTCTATCGCGACCGCCCGGAAAACGAGTGGCCTCGAACACCGGATGGACAGTTGAACATGGTTACTCGTCGACTGGATCTGAACGAGTTGATGAGTGAGCTCACATCCTGACACGGAACCAGGGCAACGGAAGTGACACGTTGTTTCGCGCCGAACGTACCGATCTATACAAAAAACTCGTCGGGAATGTCTTCGGCGCAGCTCAATAACACGCACGCCGCGGCCCAGGGTAAATTGGCTTCCCACACGCCGCCGTCCCAGGGCTGCCACCAGGGACAGCACAGACCATCCGTGTAAAAAAATTGCTCCGTCGCCATGCCAGTTTTACCAAAGCCGAATTCGTTGTCAAAACGATTGAACGTGCCGAGCCCCCATATACACGTGTCCCGCAATCGCGATGCGATGTACGGATCGCCCAATTGGGTGTAGAGATAGTACAGCTCTCCGGCAACCAGATTTCCCATTTGATGGATCGTGGTGATAAACGTGCTGGTGATGGAACCGCCGCAACTTGACCAGTCGAGATTTTTTAGCGGATCGTTGCTGTTCGCCGTATTGTAGGCAAATTTCCAGGAAAATTCCCAGTTGAGACCGGCCATGGCATAATCCAGATAACGAGTTTCCTTGGTCAGCTTGTGCATCTCCACACACGCGATGATAAACGCCAAATTTCCTTCTTCATCCACGGCATTGTGTGTGTCCATGGGTGTGCCGTAAAGTTCGCCTTTGTGATGCCAGGAATAATAATGATCGAGCGCTCGCCTGGCGCTGTCGAGATATGTCCCTTCACCGGTAAATTTTTCCAATAAAATGACGCCGGGTGTAAACCAGCAGGACTGGAACATGTCGTATTTAACGGCACGCCCATTTGTAGGATCGAAAAGCGCCGGAAAAGCCCCGTCATCTCTTTGCCCGAGTTTGGCCGTCTCGATTACGGTTTTGGCCGTCTCAAACCAGATTTTGTTTTCCTGTACGTGTTCACATGACTTGAGCAGATAATACGACGCCTGGCCGTTGAGATATGCCGAATGCAGCGGCTTGTCGCCAAAATTCATCGAGTCCTCACGCCGCCCCCACCAGCCGGTGACGTTCCATTGCCCTTTGTAATATTCTTCAAACAGCAAACCGGCATCCGTGTTTTTCGCATTCGTACAGATGTGATCCATATAGTCCATTGCCGTGTCGATTGCTTTTTTGTCATTGAGTTTGAGTCCCGCTTTGAGCAGCGGGTAGGCCACCTGCATGCCGCCAGTCCAGGCGATATCGCCCATCAACTGTCCATCCGGCATATCATTCTGATAAAAATATTTTTCGTCAGCCACATAGCCGTCCGACAGAATGGATTGACTGATTTTTTCTAAAGCCTCCAGTCGAGTGGCCCGCGCTGTGGGCGCCTGGTGAATGTGTGGATAATAGGCGCGCAGCGCTTTGCCGTAATCCGGAATCCCGTCGGCAGCATCAACAACATAAAAAGAACGAGTCTGTAACGTCGTGCCGGCACATTTGGCGATGCCGCCCCAGAGGTACTCGGAGTTTCTTGGTGTTTTGGGATTGTCCCATTGCCAACTGTAACGCGCCGGACGGTACTCGTAACCGAGCGTAAAGCCAATCTGATCAAACGCCGAATTTGAACTGTCGACAAGCAGTCCGTTGTACAAATATCCCGGCGCCCATTTGTCGTTTTGTTTGATATCGAAACCGTTCATTTTTTCATCGATACCGACAAGAAAAACTTGTCCGGCCTGCACGGTGATGATGCCGGGGTGTGTGCTGCGGTCGGCGCGAATCGAAAACATGGAACTGTTGGGCCAGCCGATGGCGCCTTTATAATCGAATTTCGGTTGTGTGCCGTTGGAATGAGCCAGATTATTGGAGCCGTACAAAAAACCGGGAATCATCAAATAGGATTTGGACGTCCGACTCAACTGAAACGGACATAACACCACAAACGAGTCGTCGGTGTACACGTGGAGGGTAATCTCTCCCCGCCAGCCGTTTTTGACCGGCATCAAACTTTCAGTATAACGACCAAAGGTTCCGAGATCAGCCGAAATGATCAAATCGTCAAATTGCAGTGGAAAGGGATATAACTCGCCATTTTCTGTTTTAACGAACAGCATATCTCGAAGCAACGGCGAATCAACCGAGTGTTCCGGCGTGAAAGGCAGTTTGGAAAAGTCTTTCATCGTGTTCTCCATGGTACCGAGGCTTTAAAAGATGGCAGAGGATAAGTTCAAACTCCAGCAACGACGAGACGGCGTTGTTCTAATTTTTGCGCAAATATTGGTCAATGTTCTTTTTGAACTCGACGGTCTCCACTTTGACCTGATTGATAAACGTATTCTCCTCAACCGATCCGATCGTCGCCAGCATTTCATCGTTGTTGCGAAATGTTGATTTGCGAAACGCGTTGTCATAATCTTTTTTGCGCGACTGGTACACCTGCTCGCAAATATAATCCTGAATGTCTGCCGCGCGCTGCACATAATCGCGCCATTGATCCGGAGTAATCGTATCCTCGCCTGTTACAGCAAGCAGTGTGGCATACGCATGCTGTTGTTTTTGGCGCGGATAGTTGTCCCACAGCTCATCGTAGCGTTGGTGGATGGCATTCCAGGACGGCAGCTCACCGCGGCCGATATCCGCTCGCAGCCTGTCCGCATCCGTTTTCGGCATGAGTTGTCCGCCAAGATTTTCCCACTCGGTTTCGCGTCTGCTTGTAAACTCGTTCTTTAATGATTCAATCGTTGCGGATGAATTGGATTGCAAATAATCCAGCAGGTTTTTCACCGCGTAATACAACAGCATATCGCTGTACGCGTGATACGCCTCGTACACTTTGAGAATGACCGCCTTGCGGCGCGAGTGCTCAAGACCGACGGCACACACCTCGAGCAGGTCAACGCGTTGTTTTGAATCGTTCAACGCCTCTCGGCCGCATTGCTGCAACTCGGCATCCGGTTTTTGCGAGATATCCAGACCGGCGCGGGTAAACTCGGCCCCTCCGGTCCATTGCTCCAGCAAATGGCGCGCGTGAAAAATTTCTTCAACCGTATCCGGCGCCAACGCGTCAAACTCGATGTGCTGCAGTTTTTTATCGCGAGTATCGCGTTTGGCAAATTTCCACGAGTTTCGCACCAGCGCATACATATTGTACAGCCACCAATACGCCGGCATAATTTCAAGCTGATTTTTCGATGTATTGTTGCTCAACAAACTAAAAGGGAGTGGAATGTCCAGCTCGGCTGGAAAATCTGATTTGGCCAATAGAACATACGAAGCGAACCGTGACGGATGTTTGATACTGGTGCAGAGTCCCGGCCAAAAGCCGCGGCCCGCTTGCAGCTCGTTGTCGTTTGCCCGGCTGTTGTGATTGGAGCCGATGGTCGCGCCGGCCGCCATATTGCTTTGGCCTTTGACCACCGCGGCAATAAGAAATGAATTATTGTGATGCTGCTCGTGCGCCGGAAAAATTAGATTGTTCAACACTTCGCAGCAGGAAATCGTCGAATTGTCGCCGAGAAATGAATTGATCAGCCGGGCGCCGTATTTTAGGCTCGAATTATCGCCAAGAATAAATCGCACCGCCTTGACGCCGTAAAAGGCGTGACAGCCGTACCCGATGATGCCGTTGACCAGTTCCACGCCCTCGCCAATTTGCGATGGATCCCCCTCTGATGAATTGATGGTGAGATTTTTCAACTTGTTGGCGCCCTTGATGTAGCAAAACGAGCCGATTTTGACATCCTTGAGGATGCGCGAATTTTTGATGACGCATTGCTCGCCCACCGTCCCGTAATAACCGCGGCGGTTGTCACCCTGATTTTGCGTGATCTCGACGAGCTTTTTTTGCAGCGCCGCATCATCGCGATATTTGGCCCACAAATAGGCGTCAGCCGGCAGCATGCCGTCAAACGGGATGACGCGGCGGCAGCCCGTTTCGTTCATCACATCCAGCCACACACGTACTTTTTCCGGCTCGCCCTGTTTGATGATGCCGTTGCCGAACTTGGCGTAATTCGTCGTGTGCATCTCATCCACATTAAAAAGAATGCACAAATCACCGATGATATAATGTGATAAATAACTGACATTGTGAATGGCGACATTGTTGCCAATATCACATGAAATGATTTTGCTGTTGAAAATGCCGATGGGCAGCTTGAGATCATGATGTTCCAGAATGGCATTTTGCACGGCGCCGATTCGTACCAGGCCGTAAAACTCGGTGTTCTGAATTTGGTTGGGATCAAACTGATCAGTGACCAGAATCTCATCCCAATTGTCCGCCGAATTGTTGTTTTTGACCAACGTCTCCAGCTCATCGGCGCGCAAATGCCGCCATGTGGCCTTGAGCGGATTCTGGGTGTTGCGAAGATAATATTCATCCTGGCCTTTTGGCATAAAGTCCGCGGGGATAAAATCCTTGCCGAGTTTGCCGGCGGGCTGCAAAACAACGCTATTCATTTTGATCTCTCTATGTTGATAGACGCGTCAAGCCGACAAGCGATAAATCCTGAAAATGAATGAAAAGTGATCAATTTCCGGATAGAATCAGCTCGACATGGAGCATTGGCTTGACGGATTTAAATGCGAGTTATTTTTCGAACCGTAAAGAATAAGACATTTTTTATCAAAAAACAATTTGAAATCGGATTGAAAGAGGATTGTTTTATTCCGAGGATTTTTTTCTCGAAACCAGGGTTCGAACGAGGTTGAACAGCGAAAAGATAAAGAGAGCGAACGCGAAATGGCCGATGGTGAATTCTGTCGGCATGCCGCGGTGCAGCAGCGTAAACCAAAAAACGATGGCAAGAATCACCCACAGAATGAGCAGCATGGCTCGGATGGTTTCGGGGGTGACGCCCCGTTGTGTGAGGAATTTGATATACCAGGATCGAAAAATTTCAATCCAAAAAAACATGAAAAGCGTGAGTATTGTTACGACAAAAATATATTCGCCCACGACATTTTTCCTCACTTTATAAAACGGGAAAGAAACCGTTGCACAACCCACGGCTTCGTTCCCTTTATTTCAACTAGTGATTTTCATACCACTTGATCAAACCGAGTCTCATTGGATTGTCAATCAACTCGTGGTTCGGCACAACGCGCACGCTGTAGCCGTGTTGACCGGTCGAATCCACCGTGAACTTGGCGCAATATGACGAGAGACCGCCGCTTTGCGCTTCGAGGTGCATGGGGAGCACCTCGGTGTCGACGAGTTCACCATGCTGGTCGACGCGTCCAAAATAAAGCTGAACCTGCACATCGTCCTTTTTGATGTCGCCTAGTTTGATATCGGCATTGACTTTAATTTCTTCGCCGATCATCACCGAATTTTGGCTCACACTTTTTACATCAACAATGGCAAGGGATTCCCACAATTGGGTGATTTTGTCGCGCCATTCGACCAGCTTTTTCGCGGTCACACCGCGGTCCGTCGCCAGTTTGGTCCATTGTTCAAAAGCCGGCAGATAGTAGCTGGTCAAATAATTTCGCACCATGCGGTTGGTATTGAAAAACGGACAGACGATTTTCATGTTGGTTTTCATCATCGAAATCCACTCGCGCGGAATGCCGCTGCGGCCGCGATCATAAAATGTCGGGATGACATCATTCTCGAGAATATGGTACAGCGCGGCTGATTCGATGTCGTCCTGCTCGCTTTCCGAAGCAAAGTGTTCTTCACCGTTGCCAATCGCCCAGCCGACGTTTTTGTTCATCTCGTAGGCCTCATCCCACCAGCCGTCGAGAATGCTCAAATTGAGAACGCCGTTGGCGCTGGCCTTCATGCCGCTCGTACCGCTGGCTTCGCGGGGACGGCGAGGATTGTTCAGCCACACATCCACGCCCTGAACCAGATAGGACGCGACTCGCATATCATAATTTTCCAGAAAGACGATTTTGTCGCGAAACTCATCATCGGTGATGATGTTCATGATATTCTTGATGATTTCCTTACCGAGTTTATCCGCCGGATGCGCTTTACCAGCAATGATCAACTGCACAGGCCGATCCGGATTGTTGAAAATTTTTCGCAGGCGCTCAATATCGCGGAAGAACAGATGCGCACGTTTGTACGAGGCGAATCGACGGGCAAAACCAATGGTCAGCGCATCGGGTTTGAGTACCTCGGAGGCGCGTTCGATATCCGCCGGATGCGCGCCCAGTTTTTCCAGCCGCTTGGCCAGCCGATGGCGCGCAAACGCCACCAGTCGTTCACGGCGACGTTCATGCGTGCGCCACAATTCTTCATCCGGAATCTGATCAATGTTTTCCCACATGGTTTCGTCGATTGGATTGCGATACCAGTTGGGATCGAGATAACGGGAAAATAGTTCGGACATTCCCGGGGACAGCCAGGTTCGAACATGCACACCATTGGTGACATGACCGATGGGCACCTCATCTTCCGGAGCGCCGGGCCAGAGATAGTTCCACATGTGTCGTGCGACGCGGCCATGCAGACGACTGACGCCGTTATAACCGTTCGCCATTTTGATGGCAAAAATCGCCATGTTAAATTTGCCCTTGGTCTCGGGAATGTGAATGCCGCCGAGCTGCATAAATTCTTCTGTCGAGATGCCGAGCGAGCCATAATATGGCGACAGATATTTTTCAACCATGCCGGGATCGAATTCGTCAATGCCGGCGGGTACCGGCGTGTGCGTGGTGAAAACGTTGCCGCTGCGAATGGCCTCTTTCGCCTGTTCAAACGAGACGTTCTTGTTGGCCTGCATAAAAGTACGCACGCGTTCCATGGACAGAAATGCGGCGTGACCTTCATTCATATGGCACACCTGTGGTACAATGTTCATCGCTGCGAGCGCGCGTAAACCACCAATGCCGAGTATGATTTCCTGCTGGATGCGCATTTCATTATCACCACCGTAAAGTTGTCCGGTCAGGTCCCGGTCCTGCGGGCTGTTGTGCGGAATGTTCGTATCCAGCAGAAAAAGCGGCACGCGGCCGACTTGCACGCGCCAGATTTGTGCTACAACTGTTCTGCCCGGAAACTCCACGTCGATGGTTATGGCGTTGCCGTTTTTATCCTTTTCCAACATCATCGGCAGGTTATAAAAATCATTCACCGGATAGGTTTCTTGCTGCCATCCATCCGCGGCGAGGTATTGCTGAAAAAATCCGCCTTGGTATGCCAGGCCGATGGCGACAAATGGCAAGCCAAGGTCGCTGGCCGATTTGAGATGATCCCCGGCCAAAATGCCGAGACCGCCGGAATAAATTGGCAGGCCAACGCCGAGACCGTATTCCATGGAAAAATAGGCAATGGTGAATTTTTCTTTATCACCATAGTGCTCTTCGTACCAGGCTTTGCGCGTCATGTAACCTTCGATGCGTTCCTGTACGCGTTGAATTTCCGCCAGGTAGCCCTGATTTTGCGCAAGATACTCCAGCCGATCCTGGCTGACGCTGCCGAGCATCAACACCGGATTACGATTGACATCGTCCCACAATTTTTCATCGAGCCGGCGAAAGAGCGCCCGAGAGTTGTGATCCCAACTCCAGTACAGATTGTACGCCAGTTTGCGCAGGTAGGCCAGCTCCTCGGGCAATTTCGGTGACACCCGGATATTTTGAATGGTATATTTTTTCATAGGTATAAAGCTCCCTAATGGTTGAAAATCAAGTCAATAAAACAATCCTTTAATTGGGATAATTTCGAATTCTAGTTATTGGGTGTGGTGGATTTTTGAAACAAATGCTTGTTCTTAAAGAGATAGATGACGCCCGTCAGCAGCGTAAAAAGTGTGGCGATGAGCATGCAAATCCAGATAATCCGATAGTTTTCCATAAATGATATAAAAATCGAATCAGCCGTAATTTCTTCAAGAATGCTTTTCAGAATCAAGTAGGCAAAGGCAATATAGAGGACGACCGTTTGCACGCCGGTTTTCCAGCGGGCGATTTCCAGGGTTTTAATCGGCTTTTTGATTTTTTGACCGTAGGAGCGCAGCCATGTCACAAAAAAATCGCGGATGACGATGACGGCGACCATCCAGATATCAATGTAATCGACAAAAATCAAACAGATAAAAGCGGAGGTGATCAGCACCTTGTCGGCGAGCGGATCGAGAAATTTGCCAAGCGCACTTTCCCAGCCGTATTTGCGCGCCAGGCTGCCGTCAACCTTGTCGGTGATTGTGCTGAATAAAAAGATGAGAAACATAGCAAAGCGCCACGTCAGTCCCGGTTGAAAAAACGAATAGACAAACAGCGGCGTTATGATAATTCGAAAAATTGTCAGAAAATTTGGTATGTGATGTTTCATGTATCGTTCAAATTTTTCCTGTTATGCAAAGGGAAATATAGGGAGATTTTCAGCCATTCTCAAGAAAATAGTGACCAAAGGCCAAAGCTTTTAATCCGGATTCTTGACAAATTTTCAAAAGATAAATC
>CAYSNA010000016.1:0-8830 GCA_964432185.1 uncultured Cytophagia bacterium | reverse complement strand
CGCTGCGGCGTTGGATTTTATCGCCAAATCTCTTGCAAGAGATCGGCAATCGCTGTTAGTCCATCGGCATCGTGCTGATCAAAATCGTTCAGAGTTTCCGAATCCACGTCGAGGACGGCACGAATTTTTCCATGCGCATCGTAGACCGGCACCACAACCTCGGAATTGGAACGCGAGTCGCATGCGACATGCCCGGGAAACTCGTGTACATTCTCCACCAGAACGGCCTTCTGACGTTGAACGGCCGCGGCGCACACGCCCTTGTCGAGTTTCAGTTTGACGCAGGCGGGCGGCCCTTGGAACGGTCCGAGCAGCAAGTGATCCGGGTGCAGGATATAAAATCCAACCCAGAAAAAATTGGGGAAATATTCTTTCAAAATGGCCGATGTGTTGGCGAGCGTCGCGGTGACATCTATATGCCGCAAAACTTGCGCACGAACGCGTTTGGCGGCCCATTTGTAGGATTCACTTTTGTTCATCTGTTCTCCATTGTCTTTTTTGAAGAAGCCCTTTTGCTGCTCCCGCCGTCTCAAGTTTTACCTGCCCCGGCGAATTCCGAGGGGGGAAAACTAAATAAAATTATCCGTTTGATCAAGTTTGATGTGGACGATTTTGTTAAATTCACGTTGCAGCGCAACTCGGTAAGCGGGATAGTTGGCGTCGCGATAGGCTGTCGTGTGATGTTTGGCCGGCCAGTGATTCGCTTTGGCCTCGTGTCCAAACCGCAGGACTGCTTCGGGATCAAAGGGAAGCGCTTTCGTTTGGCATAATTTGAGAAACGCATCCCAGATGATTTCGAATTCTTTTTTATCCGCTTTTATTTGGGTGGCGGACCGATAAAAGACCTGCCAAAGGTGATCTGCTTCGATGCCTTCGGCTTTGCAGCGCTGGATGTTGGCCCGCACGATTTTTCCATCAATTGAAACCGGCTCTAACAGGATTTTTGAACGATCTGCCGGCACACGCAACCATTCTTCATCGAGATATGCCCTGGCGCGTTTTATATCGCCTAACAAATGCTCGGCGCCAAACACGCCCTGAAAAAGCATTTTATACACGTCCTGGATTTGCACATGTGTATGAAAATCGAGATGCCATTGAATCAATTTAGATAATTTGTCGTGATCAGGCATCCGGGCTCCAGCCGTCATTGACGATAAATTCCATCCAATAGGCGAGGTAGCGCCATGCGCCAAAACGGTCGTAAAACGTTTCAATCTGCTGGTTCGTTGGTTTGACGCCGTTAAAATGTTGCTCGGTCATATATTTGACCACAAGGCTGTCGATGGCCATTTCGTCAAAGTGACCGTATAGCGCCATCAGGTAGCGAGCGGTGGTTGGTCCGATGCCCTGAAAGCCAAGAAAGTACTTTTTCTTGTCTGCTGCAGGCATTACGTTCTTTTCAACCCGTTCAGCATCCGGCTCACCTTTGAGAAAACGCTCGGCCAAATTCATTAAATAGCTGCTGCGGTAGCCGACGCGGCCGTTCTCTTTCAGAAAGGCTTCTCCAGCTTGCCGTATCTGCTGCGGTGTTGGGAAAAGATGATAATCTGTACCGGGAACCTGGTCACCAAGAACCGCAATGTTGTGCACCATTTTGACCGCCTGTTTCCACTGCACATTGGTGCCGCAAATGCTTTTGAACAGATCTTCCCACAGGGACTCGGCGCGCATCAAGCGGCCGATGCCGCGCTGCGGTACTTTTTTTAGAACGGGATCAGCCGTGCAGGTTTTGTAATAGGCGCTTAAATCGAGATCAAGGTTGAGAATGTAGCGGAATTTATTTTCAATATCCGGGCGAAAGGTCGCATCAACATCGCCATCAATGCGAACGACATGGTCGGTCGTGGTCTCGCCTTCTGTTTTTAAATTGATGAGCACCGGCTCGCCGTTTAATCGAATGGCCCAGTTGAGGGAGTGCGTCGCCTCATCCCAATAAAACGGCGGCAATTGAAACCAACCGTGCGTTTTGAGGGTATTTTCGAAATTGAAGGGCTGGGGGATAGAGATGTAAAAGGTCATTGTGCTCCTCGTCTGTCTGGCGATCTCCTCGTCGCGATTTGCTGTTTGTTTTGAGTTGTTCGCTTGGCGTTTTCTGAACCCATAAAACCGAAAGCGAATTCCGACGCTTCTTTGGTCAAATCGACACTCAACTGATATTCATCTTTTAATAGAAACAAAATATTCCTACTTTGCCGCATGCAAAATGTAGTGATGAAACAGCCATACGCGCAAGTGGTATTCCCGCTGCCGGTCGCGCATGCGTTCACCTATAAGGTGCCGGAGCGTTTTGACGACGATGTGGTGCCCGGCGTGCGCGTACTCTGCCCTTTTGGTCCGCGCAAAACAACCGGATTTGTTGTCGAACGAACCGACAAAACCGATGTCGATAAATTGCGCGAGATCGAGGAGGTGCTCGATCCGGTACCCTTGTTTACCGTGCAGGTTCTCGAGCTGGCGCGCTGGATGGCTGACTATTATATTTGCGGCTGGGGCGAGGTGCTCAAAGCCGCCCTGCCCGCCGGCATCAATATCGATTCGGAGCGCGTGGTTCGTTTGCTGCACCATGATCCGGAAGCGCTGGCCGAGTATCTTGAGAGCCGGGCGCCACGACAGGCGGATATTGTGCGCCGTATCGGCGCGGAAAATCCCATGCGCATGAGCAAGTTGATCAAGGCGATGGGAAAAACGATTTACAGCCCGCTGAAAACCTTGCGCGAACGGAATTATGTCCGCATCGAACTTGAATTGCCGGACGCCAAAGTGAAGGCCAAGTTTGAGACGGCGGTGCACTTGTCGGATGACTATTCGCATGATGATATCGGACAACTGATTCATGATCTGCAAGCCAAAGCGCCAAAACAGGCGGCCGTTTTATCGCTGCTGTTGTCTTCTGTTGGATCGGTCATGACGCGTCCCGAGGTCTGCCGCCACACGGGCGCGACCAGCTCGATCGTCAATGTTTTGGTGCAGCGTGGTTACATTCGGCTCGAACAGCGCGAAACCCTGCGCGAATATTACAGCGATGCGCCCATCGAGCCGCCGCCCAAATTAATTTTAAATATCGACCAGCAAAACGCCTTGAGGGATATAAAAGTTTCGCTCGACGCCGGCGCATCAGAAACCATTTTATTGCACGGCGTCACCGGCAGCGGCAAAACGCAGGTTTATATTGAAGCGATTTATCACACGCTGGCTAAAGGGAAAACGGCCATCGTGCTGGTGCCGGAAATTGCCCTGACGCCGCAAACCGTGCGACGTTTTCGCGCCCATTTTTCCGAACTTGTAGCGGTGTTCCATAGTCGCATGTCGCCGGGCGAACGCTACGATTCCTGGCGCAAAACCTGGGAGGGCAAACACAAAATCGTCATAGGCCCGCGCTCGGCCATTTTTTCGCCGCTAAAAAATATCGGCCTCATCATTGTGGATGAAGAGCACGAACATTCCTACAAACAATCGGATTTGACGCCGCGTTACAACGGCCGTGACATCGCTGTGGTGCGCGCGCATTTTGAAAAAGCCGTTGTTCTCCTCGGCTCGGCGACGCCGGCCGTCGAGTCGTTTTTCAACGCCCATATCCAAAAATACAAATTGATTATCATGCCCAGCCGCATCGACGATATCCCCATGCCGAATGTGGAAATCATCGATATGAAACGCGAACCCAAAATCATCGGCCGCGTCGATCCGATCATTTTTACCCGCCGTTTGCGCGAAAAAATCGATGAAAAATTGAGCAGAGGCGAGCAGATTATTCTCTTTCTCAATCGCCGCGGTTTCGCCACCATGTTCAAGTGCCATGATTGCGGCTACCTCGCCAAATGTGAACATTGCGATATTTCGCTTACATTTCACATCCGCGGTCATTTGCTCAAATGCCACTATTGCGGTTACACGCGCCGCGCTCCGGAAGTTTGCCCCGAGTGCGCCGGACGCGATGTGATGCTGCGCGGCATCGGCACGCAGCGGGTGGAAGAAGAATTGCATCAGCTCTTTCCCGGCGTTTCTGCGCTGCGCATGGATTTGGACACCACCAAAGGCCGCATGGCGCACGACCGCGTGTTGTCCAAGTTTGGCAGTGGAGAATACCAGATTCTGCTCGGTACCCAAATGGTCGCCAAGGGATTGGACTTTCCCAACGTCACGCTCGTGGGCGTGATCAATGCCGATACGGAATTGCTACTGCCGGATTTCCGATCCGCCGAACGCACCTTTCAGCTTCTCACGCAGGTCGCTGGTCGCGCCGGACGAAAAGACAAACTGGGCGAGGTGATCATTCAAACCTTCACGCCGGAGCATTACAGTTTGCAATTCGCCAAAAAACACGATTATAATAATTTTTTCAAAGCCGAATTGTTCGACCGCAAGGGGTTGATGTACCCGCCCTACAGCCGCGTCATCAATGTGCTGTTCAAGGGGCCGGATGAGCAGCGCGTTGAAGCCGTGGCCAAGCAAGTCGCCGATTTCATCCCGCAGAGCACCACCTATCGCGTTCTCGGTCCGACGCCGTCGCAATTGTCAAAAATTCAAAATAATTATCGCTGGCAGATTTTGCTCATGAGCGACAAACAAAACGATGCCGGCGGCCGCGACATGAAAAATATGCTCCGTAAAGCCCTACAGCAGTTTAAAGAAAAACATCGCGCGACCAAGGTGCAGATTGTTGTGGATGTGGATCCGATGTCAATCCTTTAGTGTCTTTCACTTTTTTGTGGTCAGAGTTAGCAAAAGGTGAACTTAAAAAAATCAGCCATGAGTTTCACGACGAACTCCAGGGATCAAAAAGGCGAGGATTTTATTGGTTTTGCCGGCCACTCAAAAAAAGTCCGTCAAAATTTACTCAATCCCTTCACAGTGATGGCTTTTGATCGTGTGGTCCCGGCTTGCCCAGGTTGGGGCACGTTAGATCACGTCCTCACCTGCCCCTTGTACAAACTGCGAATATGTAAAAACACCTCGTTATAACGCCCCGATTTAAAATCCGGAAAACAATAGGCCGATGGATGATACTGCCCTTTGCTGTACGTAAAAGTCGTATCCGCGTAAATGCCGTGGTCGAGATAAATTTTGTGGCCGTCATATTTGGCTGAGGCGAGGACGAATTTGTGGTAATCCAGATACCCGGGATCGAGATTCACTTTGCGTGCGCCTTCAATGGCGAGCTGGTCTTCAATCTCATTGCAGTCAATTTTGATGCGCGCCAGTTCTTTGGGATTGATCAGGTTCTGGAAGGAATAGAATAATCGAAAAATCGGCGAACCCATTTCCGGCACATAATAATCGGTCACATCGAACGGGAATTCTCGGCTCGTCCATTCGATCGGCCCAAAATATTTTATCAGCAGATCTCGTGCGGCGGCAAGTCGCTCACCATCGCTGTACAACACGCCGCACACCAGTTTGACCGGTGTTGGTTCCAAAGGCTGCATTATTCTTTTGTCCTGTAATGACCGTGTTCCTGTCCCAGGCGAATAATATCCGGAATGGCGGCCTGGGCGCGTTCCACCCACTCGGGCGCAATGTGGAACGACTCGCTGACCAAACGAAAAATTTCCTCCACATGCCCTTTTTGTTTGCCGTGTAAATTTTGCACCTGGACAAAATCATTGTGCACATACACCATACCATCGTGATTCACCTGCGTCAAACAGATGCCGCGCATGCCGGACCAGTAAAACGAGCCCGACCAAAAGTCAAGAAACTCGTCCATGGATAGCGGTTTGTCCTGAAACTGGTAGCGCCATTTCCTGTTCGAATGATCAAACGTAAACAGATTGAAATACTCATCCTCCGGATTAAAAATCAGCTCAACACCGGTGTGTTCGGTGTGGTACCACTTGGCTGAATCTTTATGAAATTCCATGGGCGTATTGATCAAGTACCCGGGATCCACAAGATATTTTTTATTGTCGAACAATACAACCAACGCACAATGCGAGTTGGGGCGGTTTTTCATGTGCGCGATGAACGGATAGCACAAAAAACCGGATTCCGCCAGAATGGCTTGTAAGGTAAAGGTGAGCGAAAAACAGGTGCCGCCGAGATGATAGGCGGTATGGTCGTCAATCACTTCGTTTGGCAAACGAATTCGATCCGGCGATGTATAATTTTTATGCAACTTGACAATTTTGCTGATATTTTCATACGGCAACTTGGCATAGTGCGTGAGAATCTCACCCAGAAATGCCAAACTCGGCGCTTGACGTTTGATATTATAAAATTCGAAAAACTGCCGCACACCGGCCGCGTGATCAAACGGATCGAGTTTTGTACTATTTTTTTGCATGGTGCAATGTAATCAACTGCACAGTGTTCTGCAAGATGAAACGCAGCAATCTCCCGGTAGCGAGTACAGGTATAACCGGACGAATATATCGTGGGATATTGATCAAGGAAATTTCAAGTCATGAAAACAATACGGCTTGCTGTGGCGAGCATCCTCCTGAGCGCGTTGTGTGTTTTTGCGCAACCTCAACACACATTTTTACTTTACTCGGACAAACTCGATAATCCGAGCACAAACATCTTTTCCGATGTGCAAAATAACAAAGGTGAATTTATTTCGGGCGTCGGATGGAAGGCCACATCCACATCGAGCCAACTCTATCTCAAGTTTGCTCAAGACCTGCCGAATGAAGGAACGTTTGTCATCGATGTTACCAACTTTAATCCTGTTGAACAAAATAAAACCGACAAGCAGCAGATCATCAACCTCTATTCACAATCCGAAGGCAGCAAAGAGACGTATGAAACCGATGCGGCGTGGTGGAACATTCGAACCGGTACCAATTATACCCTGGGTAAAGGCATGGCCGGCTTTAAATTTCTGTCGGCGGCTCGTGGCATTGATACACGTGAAGAGACGCGCTGCATCGAAGATAAATCCGATTGGGATGTGAATGAGACCTACGAATTTAAAGTCTCCTGGACTACGGAAGATATCTATTGTTACTTTGAAAATCAGCTTGTCGCCGAATTTGATTTTATCGGCCAGGTTGAAGATTTTCAATACGTTTTTCTTGGAACAGATAACGTCTATCAGGCGCAGCCCGGGCCGATTTATTCCAATCTGCGGATTTATACCAATGATCCGAGCCACGTGGATCTGTCGTTTACGGATGTGACCAAAGACTACAAGGCTGAAGGTTACAGCGAATCGGGCTATGGTCACGGTATTTCTTTTGCCGATGTGAACCGGGACGGCGCGTACGATATATTTGCGTCGAACGCCATTCGTGATCAGGAGCTGCCGGATATGCTGTTCATCAATCAGGGCGGCTGGTTTTCGGAACAAGCGTCTTCGCGCGGCACGCTGGATCGTGGCCTTACGCACAGTATTGTTTCATTTGATCTGGATAACGACGGCGACCTCGATAATTTTTTTGCCAACATGTCTGTTCTTGAAGACAAGAGTGACGGCCTCGGGCGCAATTCGTTATATCTTAATAACGGCAACGGCTATTATAGCAATATTACCGGCAATGGCATCAGCCGTGAGAATAACGATACGCGCGGCGCAATCGCATTGGATATCAATAATGACGGTTTGCTTGATCTGTATGCGGTCAATTGGGGACAAGAAAACGAAATGTACCTCAACCTTGGCGGCGGCAAATTTGACCGTGTGGATCGAGGTGCAAACGGACCGGATGGTGACAACTCGGCCCAGCAGGGCGTTACAGCGGCGGATTTTGATAATGACGGTGACATCGATATTTACGTCAGTCGCCGTGAGACCTATAACTGGCTGCTGGTGAACGACGGCACTGGGTATTTTACCGACATGGGAGACGAACTCGATGTGGATGTCAGCGGCCGGACCAACGGCGCGGTGTTTGTCGATATAGACAATGATGCGGATCTGGATTTGTTTGTTTTCAATAGTGCGTATACGCAAGGTGATTTGCCGCTTCTTCGCGTTTTTCTGAACAATGGCGATGGCACATTCAAAGATAAAAGTAACGATTACGGCATTCGAACCAGCGCGTTCAGCGCCGCGTTTGGCGATGTGGATAATGATGCTGATGTGGACATGTTTCTGCTCAATAATAGTGAAAAAGATCCGGGCGCCGTTCCATACTTGTTTTTGAACGACGGGCATGGTAATCTCGAAAAAACGACGTGCGGTGTTGAAGTTCCGGCCCAGGATGCTCGTGCCGTCGGCTTTGGTGATATTGATAACGACGGTGATATTGATTTTTATCTGACCGCCAAGTTTGGCCGAAATTATCTGCTGCGAAATGATTTAAAAAGTTCAAATCATTATATTGATATTCTGTGCATCGGGCCCGGCGGTGACTATGGCGGTTTCGGTTCCAAGGTTTACGTGTATGAACCGGGATATCTCGGCAGTCCAAATCATCTGCTCGGTTTTCAGGAATCGGTGTCCAATACCGCCTATCTCTGTCAAAATCAAACCGCGCTGCATTTTGGTCTGGCACAGTATAGTTCCTGCGATATTCGTATTATTCGAACCGATGGCCGGATTTTTGACTTTTCCAGAGTCCCTGCCGATCAATTTTTTAATATGAACAAGTATGAACCTGCGCTGCACAGTCTGCATTATGAATCCGGTGATAATCAGGATGGATATATTAACGAACAATTGGCGCAGCCTTTTGTTGTGCATGTGAGTGATCAATCCGGCAAAGGCATCGCCGGAGTAAATGTGACATTTGCGCCGGAAAATGGCGGCCGTATCGTAGAGGCGCAGCCGGTACGGACAACTGCGGATGGCCTGGCGGTGGCGCATTTTATTCTTGGCGCAACGGCCGGCCGGTACGAGGTTGTCACGACAAGCGAGCTCACCAAGGATGCCAAGGTGGTTTTT
>CAYSNA010000015.1:0-27144 GCA_964432185.1 uncultured Cytophagia bacterium | reverse complement strand
TAATGCCGCAAAGAGAAAATGGTATGTCAAAACACTTTTCGAAATTTCTGCCGCAAACGATAGTGGGACAATGGTCGCTTTGGCTGATGACGGCAATGTTACTATTTTTTATTTCAGGAACAGTGTTCACGAATACCCTTTACAAATTTGCTCCCGCAGGTGACAGCATTGTGGCAGACCGTGCTGTCCGGCCGGCTTTGGCGTTTTCGATGTTAGCAGGACTGATGAGCGGGATATGTGCCGCTGTTCTGGGTCTCCAGGCCATCATCAAACAGAGGGAAAAGGCAGTGTTGGTTTATATTTCGACAGCAACGGGAGGACTCGTAGTGATATTTCTTATTGGTGAACTGGTGTTCCCTCATTAGCGAGACATGAACACCACCTCTGGTTAGGATTCGTGTCACTCCCTCACCCTTCCCGGGTGATGTTCAAGTCAACACCTCAGACGATGGTTGTTGACTGGTGAACGTCGTGGTCAGTAAAGTCGAAATTTGCCTTGTAAAAGTCCGGTTCACCGGGACAGTACGGTATTCAAAATCGATAACATCGTTAAACCTTCCAAAGAATTTTAATTTTTAATTCAACTGCAATTATCTATATTCCACCGATTTTGACCGATAGACGGGCCCAATCCGGCGGTCTATTGAAATCCATGTTGGCTGTCAAGCCGGTTATGCCTAAAAATAAATGTGACAGAACACCAAACAACACGGTTTTAAAATTTGAACAGTCTAAAAAAGCAGAAAATCCATGTTACAGCAAAAAGAACGTTGGGGCACGAGAGTTGGTCTTGTCTTAGCGATGGCCGGCAATGCCGTCGGCCTTGGCAATTTCCTCCGATTTCCCGCCCAGGCGGCACAGAACGGCGGCGGCGCTTTTATCATCCCCTACCTTATTTCCTTTTTATTGATGGGCATTCCACTCCTGTACATCGAGTGGACCATCGGGCGGCACGGCGGCAAGTTCGGCCATCACTCGACGCCTGGAATGTTCGACGTTATGGGAAAATCACGATTGCTAAAATACATCGGCATTTTCGGGCTGTTCTCCAACCTAACCATCGCGGCGTATTACTGCTATATTGAATCCTGGACGCTGTCCTATGTTTTTCACTCCGTGATCGGCACCTTTGCGCACACCAAGCCAACCGATTTCTTCCCGCACTATCTCGGCATCACCAATGATTCGGTTTTTGCCCTGCCGATCGAGGCATTTTTCTGGTTTGTTCTCACCTTGTCCATCAATATTTGGATTCTGTCGCGGGGCCTGGCAAAAGGTATTGAGATCGCGGCCAAAATCGGCATGCCGCTGTTGATCCTCTTTGCCGTTGTTTTAGCCATTAAGGGATTAACCATTAAACCGGATGCGCCTGGTGTGGTGTCGAGTCCGTTTGTCGGTCTCAACTTTGTCTGGCAGCCCAATTTTTCCGGTTTGAGCAATCCCAAAACCTGGCTGGCGGCAGCGGGGCAAATTTTCTTTACGCTGTCTGTGGGAATGGGATCGATTCATTGTTACGCCGCCTACGTCAAGGAAAAGCAGGATATCGCGCTCAACGCCTCGGCCGCCGGATGGATGAACGAATTTGTCGAGGTGATTCTCGGCGGCACGATCCTCATTCCGATTGCGACCGCGTATCTGGGGCTGTCGGTGGTGCAGGCTTCCACTGCCGGCGGCAGCGGTTTTGCATTGGGATTTCTGACCCTGCCCACGCTGTTCAGCAACTGGGGATGGTTTGCGCCGGTCGCCGGCGCCATGTGGTTCGGACTCTTGTTTTTTGCCGGCATCACCTCGTCGCTGGCCATGGGGCAACCGATTTTGGCCTTTATCAAAGATGAATTCAACGTGCCGCGACAACGCGCCGCCCTGCTGTTCGGCGCGGCAACCTTTCTCCTCGGTTTCGTCTGTCTCTGGCTATATCCCGGTGGTTCCTTCGACGAGTTCGATTTTTGGACCGGCACATTTTCCCTCGTTCTCTTTGCGCTGCTGGAATCCATTGTTTTCGCCTATGTCTTCGGCATCGACAAAGGCTGGGAAGAGCTGAACCGCGGCGCGGACATTGTCTTGACGACGTTTTTCAAATATGTGATTAAATATGTGACGCCGGCGTTCATTCTGTTAATTTTCCTGGGTGCGACGATCAAACCGTCGACGAGCTGGATTGATGCGCTGTCAAGCCTTTTTTCCGGAAGCGGCTGGCCGTTTGCCGCTGACAGCGTTGTCGGCGTTATTTTCCATATTGGCGTTGAGGACAAGGCCTTGTTCGACAATGGTATGCCAACCGAGATCTTTATCAAAAATGCGACACGGATTGTGCTGCTTTTAACGTTTTTAACTTTTGCGTATTTTGTACATAAATCATGGAAACGTAAAATGATTTCACCAAGCGGGGAAACACGATGACACCACAAGCGCTTGTTATGATGGCCATTTCCTGGAGCGTGATTCTTTTTTTCGCCGTCAAGTTCTTCATCAAAGTACTCAAGACGCCGCAAAAAGAATTGTAAAATGGATTAACGCAATATTTGATCTGCTTTTAATGTTTGCAAAAGATGAACGTCATGTCCGATAACGGTTATAACATCGGCGGCATTGCACACATTCGTTCATCCCGTTCCATAAAAATTGAGGTCAACAATGATAACAAGTTTAATTTACATTCTCGCCGGCCTGCTGCTTCTCTATCTTGGCGCCGAAGGCCTGGTTCGTTTCAGCGCCGCGCTGGCGCAACGCCTGCACCTGTCGCCGCTGGTTATCGGGTTAACCATCGTCGCCTTTGGCACCAGCGCCCCGGAATTGGTGGTCAGTATTAAAACCGCGCTCGCCGGCCAGGGCGCGCTCGCCGTCGGCAATGTTGTCGGCTCCAACATTTTCAACATCGCTGTCATCTTGGGCATCTCGGCGATGATTTTTCCCCTCAAAATTCAACTCAAGCTCCTGCGCCTCGATGCGCCGATCATGTTGCTGGTGGCTATTTTATTTACCGTTTTCTTTTGGGATCAGAAAATTTCCCGACCGGAAGGATTGATTCTCTTTCTGTTGATTATCGCCTATACCGTTTTCAGCTATATCCTTTCAAAACGAGTGGATGTTGATGAAGCGCCGGACATGGTCCTGGAATCGCGTCTGGATAAATATATCCGAAATATTTATGCGGAAATTTCGCTCATTCTTGTCAGCCTCGCTTTACTGGTTCTCGGCTCGAATCTGCTGGTTTCCGGCTCAATCGCCGTAGCCGCGATTTTGGGTGTGAGCCAGGCCGTCATTGGGCTGACCATCGTCGCCGCCGGCACCAGTTTGCCGGAACTCGCCACATCCGTCATCGCCGCGCTGCGCAAAAATCCCGACATTGCGCTCGGCAACATCATCGGTTCGAATATCTTCAATATTTTGAGTATCCTCGGCATCGCCTCGATTATTTCCCCCATCCACGCCGTTGGTATCAACCGCATGGATATTTTTGTCATGCTGTTATTTTCGGCTCTGCTTTTGCCCTTCATGTGGACAAAATTTAAACTTGAACGCTGGGAAGGCCTGTTGCTGACGACGGCTTATGTTTTCTATGTTTTCCTTTTGATAAAATAAGAGCCGGAGAGAAAAGTATCATGAACAGCACACTTTTGCATTTACGACGTTATATTGTCACCGGTTCGCTGGCGGTCATTCCGTTGTTTCTCGTCTATCTTGTTGTCCGGTTCATCTATCTTTTCATCGACCAAAACGTCATGAATCTGATCGATAACTTTATCGGGATGCGAATACCCGGTTTGGGACTATTGATTACAGTCCTTATTCTTTATCTCGTCGGGCTCTTTTCTCGAAATATGTTCGGCAAGTGGGTATTCACTATTTTCGAGCGGATCACGCAAAAAATACCCATCATCGGCACGACCTATCAGGTGGGCAAGCAAATCTCCAATACTCTGTCTTTGCCGGAAAAACAGGTTTTTAAAAAAGTGGTGCTGGTGAACTATTTAAAAGAGGATATTTATACGATTGGATTCATCACCGGGTCCCTCAATGTGAAAGAGACAGAAGAGTTGTTGTACAAAGTATTTATCCCAACGCCGCCAAATCCCACAACCGGTTTCATCGTCATTGTCAAAGCCACCGAAGTGCTTGATCCCGGCTGGACAATTGATGAGGGTATTCGAACCGTCATCTCGGCAGGTATCATCGGCCCGCAAGACATAAATTTGCGAAAGGTTTAAACAAGATGCCGGTAATTTTCAGGCACTCTCATTTTATAAAGCAGATGGACCGATAAAGCAGAGAAAGATGAGCTACATCAAGAGGACCAAAGGCACACCTTTGTCCAGCGCCCGATACATCGCTTTCGCGTCATTGTCGACAAGCCTAATTTTCACCCACATTCGATGAGCCGGCATTTTGAAATGCCTCAACGTATTGAGATCCTTGAAAACGACAAAAGATGTCCATCGCACCGTGTAGATGACTTGTCGCACCATTCCGACAAAAGAAGCCGGATTGGATTGGCTCACATCGAGAACAAAATCCCGATCAAAGAACAGGCGGCAATAGACATCCGGTCGTTCAACTTGAAGCGCTTTGTCCATTTGCGCCAAAGCCTCTGTGGTGTCTTTGGGCGCCTTTATGACTTTTATGGGGATTTTTTTTATGGTCGCAAAATCACGTTCCAAGACAAATGGGGCAGCATTGTAGGTGCTGAAATCCCCCTGTCGCAAAAGGGTATGAAAAGCAGCGCTGTAGTGAAATCCGACCAGTTTACAGTGGCGGACAGGAATCCCTTTTATATACAGACTGAAAAGGCTGTCCCGAAGATTAAGTGCCAGCCCGAACGTGTCGGCGCTGGACGATTCAAGCAGAACCTTTTGAAAAGATTTTTCACTTTGCAAAGAATCGATCTGTTCGCGCAAAGCTTGGTTCTCCTGCTTGCGATCGGACTCAACAGGTTCTGATGCCACGGGGAATGATTCCGGCGCCGATCGGGACGGCTGGTGAGAAAAAGATGGAACCACGATAAAAACCGCGACCACAAACAAGACCGGCGCAAAAAAGGATAGAAAAAATAAAACCATCGCACAACGTGATTGTTGAATCTCTGCCGCTGCTTTCAGGGTAAAAGTGGAAAACAGATCGATCACAGTAATGATCACTGATTTGATGTCGCGCTTCATGTCTTAATCGATTAATAAATGAATACTTTGGCGCCAATCGCCAGTTTCTGAAAAACCAGTTCCAGATCCTCATCCCCCATCCGAATGCAGCCGTGCGTGACCGGCATGCCCAGCATGCGTTGGTAGAGCGTGCCGTGGATCAAGTAACCATGTCCGAGGGCCAAGCCATATTCGCCCAAAACACCCGGATCAAATCGTTCGCGGGCGTCAGGTGATGGCACAGGTTTGCCTTCTTCGATGAACGCCCAATCCGGTTTTTTCCACACCGGAGATATTATTTTATCGCGTACTCGCAATTCGCCAGTTGGTGTTCGAAACAGCCATTGTCGATGATCCGCGGTCTTGAGCAGAACATGGCTCCCGGTTGAACATGAGCCGTGCCGGATGAGGCGCTTGCCTGCCATCAAGGTAAAGGTGTTGTCAGACGAACTGATGATAAGATATGGGGTGCGAGGCAAAAGCCGGTCGTTTTTTCGCTGCAACAGTACTATCTCACGATTTAAGGCGGAGATCTCATTTTGATAGGTTTTCAGGTCAACATACCGCGTATATGGCATGGTAAATTTTTCTCGCCCAGCATATATGAATTCACGCAGCGGTGCGGCAACACAGCACAGAAATATTGCGACCCAAACGCCTAAAAAAAGCCCCAGAGCCACGCTTTTTTTCACAGCAGACGCTGGCGAAGTGGTGAAGGAGTTGTTTTGGGCGCGCGGGACGAACTCATTTTCAGGTTGTGAGTCAATAAACTGATCCATAGTCGTTGCTTGAATGCGCTTATCTAGTTTAAAAATTTCATTCTCAATTTCGAATTAACACTTTACTTGGGAGGTTGCATACTGCCGACGATCGTAACCGGCGTGCCGACGTCCACAAGATCGTAAATCTCATCCATATGACGATTCTCCAGCGCGACACAACCTTTGGTCCAATTTACGCCTTTTCCGCCTTCACCGTGTATCTCGATCAGGCCGCCGATTTGAGCAGTAGGCGCCAATTGTCCGTTCTTTTTCGCGTCCTGAAACGCTCGTTTGTCGCGTTCATTGGGATAATTTATTTCGAGCGCTTTGTAATAAATGGTGTTGCCGTTTTTCTTCTTTCGAATGATGAAATATTGCCCTTCGGGTGTGGTACCATCTCCCTTTTGCTGTTTGTGCCCCATCCATTCGGGGCCAAATTCAGCCGGCACTTCTATTTCCAATACCCCGGAAGAGTACACAAGACAACGTGCTCCCACTTTATCGACAATTATGGCGGTATCATGATGTCGGCGGGACCATTCAATGGTCTCTCTCACCCATTCCTGCCACATGAAACTATTATTCAAATAATCGTCAAATTTTGTTTTTGCCGCCAGCGCCACCTCATCCAGTAATATGGCGCCCTGTTCGATTTTATCGAGTGCCGTTAACAGATCGTGCCGATCAAATGCTTCCCGTCCTTCAAGGACGAGAAGCTCACCCTGGACAAATTTTTTCCGAGATGAACTTTTGACCGGCAAACGATTCAGCTCACTTCTCAACGTAGCTTGATGATTCGCCAACACGGAAAGTTTTGTCGAAATGTGAGCGTCAAGAGAGTCACGCCGATGCTTCGATTCAATCACGGCTTCCATGGCCAGATCTCTTACTTCGCGCATGAGAGAGTCGGTTGATGTAAAATCTCGTGTAAAAGAGAGTCTCGCATTTTGCCGCTGCCATTCAGCAAATGCTTTCTGCCAGGATTGCTGCGCGGCTTCATAAAGATCAGGAGCATAATGTTCTGCGTGTTCTTGTCGGGCCTCAACCAGCGCCTCCCGACATGCTTTTATCATCGAGAATGACGGTTTGTCCGAATATAGAGAAAAGACCATACTGCTCGCGAGGAAAAGAAGAAAAAGAAGAGCGGGATAAATAAAAGGCTTGTTTTGTTTTTGCACGCGAATGCGCATGATTAACACATGATCCAAAATTAATGTATGGCGAACGTGACGGTATCATCACTCAACTGAAAAAGTTACCTGTCCGAACACCACGTGTAGAATTATTACGCTATATAAAAAAGAACCCCAACCTGAAGCAGATAAATGGTGCTTTGTGGTTGAGGTTTGAAATAGAATCTATTAAAATTTAGCTAGGTTTATCTTCTTACTTTGGCAGCGGCCTGTTTGTCAATGGCTTGTTGAACCTCATCTTTTAGCGCAACAATTTTCTCAACTGTAGCATTGACCTGGTCCCGCGCTGAAACGAAATCGCCTTTTTCCATGATGCCGTTTACCTCCAACAAGGACGTTTCGCAAATGGTGAGCTCGCTTTGAATAGCCTCAAGTGCGGCCTTTCCTTCTTTGCCCTTTGGTGCGATCGAGATCAAGTTTTTTGTTGTCGCCAATTCAGCGTCGGCGTTCACCAATAGAGATTCAACTTCAGCTTTGACCAATGCCTTGGTCGAGTCGATCTGTGGGATTAATGTGTTCAGCGTATTCGTTGAAAACGCGAGCATCGATTTCGCTTTTGTATAGTTTCGCGAGAATGAAGATTTTGAGTTTTGGGTCTCAATTTCAGTCAACGCCGAATTTAACGAATCAAACGCCGCATCATATTGATCCGACATATATAGATCAACCTCAGCGGCTTTTGCTGCTTCCAGGGCAGCTTTTGCTGCATCTACTTCTTGTTGTGGTGCTTTGGCACACCCAAGTAAAACCAACATGGCCAAGCCCACAACGAACATCACAAGCTTGACTTTCATCGTTAGCCTCCAATAATAATATCTCGGTCTTTTTACCTCCGAGAGATTTGACATTTTATTTTTATGTTTTCTCTATGTGAATTAGGGGTGAGGTATAAAAAACCGGCGGCAATAATACAACATTTTTTTTCAATTTGCAATGAATATTTTGAGTGAGCTGCCTTTGTAAATATGCTTGAATCACACAAGGATATTTACTATTATCCGAATAATTTTTTCGCAGAGAATCACTCTTCGACTGTATTATCCTCTTACATAAAATACTGTCAATGTTGAGAAAAATATGCCTTTGCTATACCTTTTCCTTGTCTTCCTGTTCATTTTCCTGATGAGCAAATCCGCCGATTACATGATCGATGCGGCGGTTAAAATTGCTAAAAAATTCCATGTCTCCGAGCTTATCATCGGCCTCACCATCGTTTCCATGGGCACCTCCGCGCCGGAACTCGTCGTCTCGCTCATTGCCGCCATCAAAGGCAGTGGCGATATTTCTCTGGCCAATATTGTCGGCTCCAACATCTTCAACCTCGGTTTTATCCTCGGTCTCGTCATTCTTCTGAGTCCTGTGGTCACGCACACCAGTAAAACATTAATCTATCGCGACGGTCTGCTTTTAATTCTCGCCACCGGTTTGCTCAATCTGTTTCTGCTCGATAATCAGTTGAACCGTCACGATGGTATCATTTTAATGCTGTTTTTTGTCGGTTGGCTCTATTTGTTGTCCCGAGACAAACACATCCCGGAGGAGGAGCATATCAAACAGGTCGAACCCGCTCGTGTCAAAGATTTTTTAATATTCCTCGTTGCGCTCGTCTCCCTCGTTGTCTGTGGCGATCAGATGGTGAAATATGCTGTGTTATTTGCCCGGGGTGTCGGCATGTCCGAATGGGCCATTGGCATGACGGTCGTCGCCATCGGCACGTCCGCCCCCGAAGCCATAACCTCAATCATCGCCATCCGCAAAAAAAGTTTTGGCGTCTCCATCGGCAATCTCATCGGCAGTGACATTTTTAATATCGTCGGTATCCTCGGCATCTCCTCATTCGTCCATCCCATTATGCCGACGGGCAACGTCACCAGCAGCATCTTTTTGCTGTGGGCAACCATGCTCCTCACCGTCTATTTTGGCCGCACCGGCTGGAAATTTACCAAACTGGAAGGCGCCATCCTCCTCACCATCGCCCTGTCCCGAATTGTCATGGATTTGTTTGGGCTCTGATTATTGTTCTCCCCTTTTTAAAACTCAACCGGCGATGGCCGTTGATCGGAAGCTCCACCGCAAGCCTGCTTACAATCTGCCGAAAAAACAAACGAATTAAATTGCCCTGCCTGTCGGCAGGGCCTATAAAATTTGTTCAGGATATTGGAATCATTATCCTTTACGCGAATGTCGATGCATCAATACAAAAAACAAAGCAATGCTTTACGAAAATAGAATTATCACGGTTTAATTAAAATGAATAGCCTAAAATCAATTGAATGACGCTGTTTTTCATTTCAAAATCATCGTCAGCGTCATCGGGCACATTGGTCAAACCCAGTGAATATCTCGCGTCAAGACTGATTGTACCAAAGGAATAGGTGCCGCCGAGCACCAGGGCAAATTCAGGACTATTTACCTCGTCCGAATCGATGTCCTCGCTGTCCTCCTCGTCAAACGACACGCCCATAAATTCGCCTTTCATTTCCATCTTTGTTTTTCCATTCATGAAAAATCCGATCGATGGCCCGGCAAATATTTTGATATCTTTTTGTAAGGAGTATACGGCAAGGATAGGAATTTCGAGATAATTCAACGAGGTCGTACCTTTAATGGTCAGCCCTTCATCCTCATCTTCAACTTTGAAACCTTTCATCGAATAAAAGATTTCCGGCTGGATGGCAAAATTAGTGTTCAGGGCATAGGTCATATAACCGCCAAACGCTAATCCCATCTTCATCTTGGCCTCATCGACATCATCACCCCTCATCGTTGCAAAATTAAGCCCGGCTTTTACGCCTTTTCCAACAATTCCCTGTGCCGATACGATACTGCTTAATAACACAACAACCAAAATCAACAATAGAAAATCTTTTTTTGTCATAAGACCTCCAAATATGTAAAGCATTGCTTGTCTAGTGAATGTTTTAGAAATATATCCCTTGTACAAAATTTTGTATAGGGCTCGATACCTGGTGTCAATACATAAATTTCAGCGGATCACGGAAGATATCGCAGCTTTCTAAACTGAATAAAAAAAGCACAACTTTAACCACATGGGGCAAAAAATTGTGCTCATAATGTTCCGTTCTCAGACAAACCGTTATCCACTGAATTTTTATGCTTCGAATGTTACAAAACATATATTTAACCTGCAAATAATATCGGCAAGCTGATTAAAAAGACGATCACCGTGCGTCTGGAAACAGTCAAGATTGTGGAGGGAGGAAAGAGGTCATGTCAAATTCCGTTGATATTGCCTTTTACTGATCCGCGGCGCAAGGATCAAGGATTTCATTTTTGACAGCCAAGCCGAAATCCCCTGCTAAAAATTGCTTGCATATCAAGTCTTGAAATCTATATTATTGAATAGAGATCACTACATCTTTTCTATTCCGCTTTACAACGCTTTTTTGTTTTTTTTATAAATCTCCACCAAAATTAATTTCGGCCAGGAAACAAACCAGAAAGGAGGAATACCTAATAGCACTGTTGTATTGTTGGAAAAAGTGATTCACCCCCTAAAAAAAACAGGAGGCACCATGAGAAAAATCATTGTATTGGTACTTTTTCTATGTTGTAGTGTTCTTTGGGCGCAAAAGTCAGCGCTGCTCGTTGTGGCAGACGATGCAAATATGACTGAAAATGACGTGGCTGTAATGGAACGGCTCGAAAGCGTACACGGCTTATCGGTCGACACTACGAATGCGGACATTGTTGACGAAACCTGGGCTGACGGTATGTCTTTGGTTTACGTATCTTCAACGATCACTTCCACAACACTGGATCAAAAAATTAAAAACGTCGAGGTACCCATTTTCATGGTCGAGTCTTACGCGCTTGACAACAACGGCATGTCCTATGACAATGACTCGACACGTTATTCATCGACGTTCCAGCGAGATATCATCATAACAGCACCAGAGCATTATTTAGCGGCAGGCCTGCAAGGTGAGGTGGCCATCTATGATGAATATGAGACGCTGCCGGGCATGCAAGGATTGCCAAATGAAAATGGCACGCTCATCGCCGAATATGCGGAATGGGAAGAAGGAGAACTGCCTTGCCTGGGAGCCGAGTTTGCTTACGAAAAGGGCGCCGTTATGGCCGATACAACTGAAGCTGCCGAGCGTCGACTGTTTTTTGGCCTGCATGATACCGGCTTTCTTCTCTTGACCGAATCCGGCATGAAAATGTGGGACGCGGCTGTGAGTTGGCTGCTTTACATGGATGAGAATTCCGCCGTCGAATCCAACGCCATCCAACCGCATGAGTTTATGGTCCTGCAAAACTACCCCAACCCCTTTAATCCGATGACGACCATCACTTATGAACTGGAAAGTAGTTCAAACGTTACATTGGATGTTTTTAATACGTTGGGCGAAAAAGTAGCGTCTCTGGTGAATGAAACGCAACATGCTGGACAATACACCGTTCCGTTCGATGCCTCAAATTTGCCAAGTGGTATTTACCTGTACCAATTAAAATCCAGTGAGCGTGTGTTGACCAAAAAGATGGTTCTAGCGCGCTAGATTTTCCATGTTGCCCCGATTATTGCCTGCTATCGGGGCAACATGCCTTTTACTTCACTCTCATGTCTATTTGATTTTCGACGAGTACCGCATCAACCAAGATCAACCCAGCGGCATTTTCAACGATCCCAACTGATCCGATGAACCGGATTCTATCGTCAGACTCATTAATCCTATTGTCGTGGTGAGTGTAAAACCGGGAATGCCCGACAAAGCTCCTCTTCCCCGGCTCCCCGCAAGACATCATCCCCATAAAACCATAGCCCTGCTCCAACAAAACGAAAAAGAAGTGCATGAGTATCTCTATTCGCTTGACAATATGCATGAATTGTATTATCATCGGATGAGCGGAGAGGCTATTGGAACGGTTTTGAGCTTTAGCACAATTATAACTCTGCAGTTTGAACCATCCGCCCTTGTGCATGTGATATTTCCAAGATGGGAAATATCTTTCCACCACAAATATTTTTCACTAAAAAAACAATATTTCTGCTCAAGAAAATTCAACCAATTTTCTGAATAGTGAATAATCACTTCTTATGTCAGAGAAAAGGCGTTGTTCGTACGCGTGGTTTCATATGATAGTATCACAATTGTCTTATTCCGCGGTTTTCTTCTCACACACTTTCCGAAAGGAGCTAGACATGTTGAAACGGTTAGTCTTCTGCATAATCTTTACCCTTTTTTTTGCAAACACCTCTCTCGCTGAAAACAAATTAGAGTCTTGGTATACATATTGGGGTATTGGTTATTCTAATGTTTCATATCCATCAGAAATGGATGAATTTATGGACGACATAAAAGATTTACCTGGCGTTACTCAAACAAGTATTAGTCTTGATATACTTGGATTTTATTGGCCGCTAGGCGAAAAAACGATCCTGGGATTTATTATAAACGGCTGGGGAGACAGGTACCAGATAAGCAGTCTTGTTGATGACGAGTTTTTGCAGATGAATGGCTATTTGTATTCATGCAGTTGCATGCATTATTTGAACAACAGAATTGGAAAAGGTCTGTTTTTGAGAGCCGATATTGGGCCTGCACGACTTGGTGTTACGAGTACCGGAGTTGAAGATGTCAACTCAGATTGGGGATACGGAGCTCTTTTGGGAGGAGGTTTCGGTATTCCTGTCTCACAGGGAACAAGAATACTCATAAATGCCAATTATTCTCTCAGGATCATTGAAAACGACACATACGGTGCATTACAAATTTCACTTGGTGGCCTATTTTAGTTGATCGGCCACGGTGAATTATTTTTGTCAATTGCTAAAGGTGATATCTGCAACTGCCTGGCACCATTCAGCAATGGACAAAGTAAAGGTTTATCTTTCAACCTGTTACAAAAAATCAATGGAGGAAGAAATGAGAAATGCTATACTATTTCTTTCAATAGCAATTCTTTCATCTTCTTTGTCCAATGCTCAAGATTTTTGGCAACAAACGAACGGACCAGCTCCTGGATATATTAAATCTCTTGTCATAAATTCCAATGGATCTATCTTTGCCGGGACGGGAGCCGGCGTTTATCGCTCAACCGATAATGGTGATAATTGGACATCAATAAATACCGGCCTGACTCGTCTCGAGATTACCTGTCTGGCTCTAAATAATAACGGACATGTTTTTGCCGGGACAGATGATGGCGGCGTTTTCCGCTCAATCGATAACGGTAATGAGTGGACACCGATTGGCCTGAAAAATATTTGGGTTATTTCTCTCGCCATAAATTCCAGTGGGCACATCTTTGCCGGTACGCAGAGTGGTGGAATATACCGTTCTACCGATGGCGGGGAAAATTGGACACCAGCCGGTCTGGCCTATAATGGCGTTTCGGCTCTTGTCATGAATTCCACAGGATATATTTTTGCCGGCACCACTGGCAGCGGAATTTTCCGTTCTACCGATAATGGAGATAATTGGACACCAATAAATGCGGATTTGACAGATACTTTTATCTGGGCTCTTGTCATCAATCCCAACAGCGATATTTTTGTCGGTACGTATGACGGTGGAATTTTCCGCTCCATTAATAACGGGGATAGCTGGACGCCAGTCAATAATGGTATGACAACCAGATGGATAATTTCTCTGGCCATCAATTCCAGCGGACATATTTATGCCGGGACATATGATGGTGGAGTTTTCCGGTCAACCGATAATGGGAACAAGTGGGCGCCAATAAATAACGGTCTGACGAGTCCTCATATTTGGTCTCTCGCCATCAATTCCCACGGCTATATTTTTGCCGGGACAAGCGGTGGCGGAGTGTATCGGAGTATTCGATCAACGACTGCCATCAAAGGATCTAATACAGCACTGCCACACCACTTTGAATTAAAGCCCAATTATCCCAATCCTTTTAATCTTTCAACAACAATTATATACTCCTTGCCCAAATCTGAATTTGTTACTCTAAAAATATATAATCCTATGGGTCAGGAAATACAAACCTTACAAAGCGGCCATCAAACGGCAGGTGAACACCAAATAAGATGGATTGCAGCAGGCTATCCAAGCGGAGTGTTTTTTTACAGATTGCAAGCCGGTGAATTTTCTGCAATACAAAAATTAATCGTACGGAAATAACATTTTAACCAATGTTATTTGATATCGAACTTGTGCGGCACTGCGCACATCTCGTCGTTTGAATTGCTACAGTTGGCGGTTCAACGGGAAATGATCGATTCACGTTCTGATTAATGCGTGAGCCAAAACTCCGGGACCGGCAATGCCTTTATTGATTCAGTGGTGCGGAAGCTGCCCGAAAATCAAATGACGAGAATTATCAATTTTTGATTTGAGACGGGCTTTTTCAAGCAAAAGATTATCGTATATCAAGAGGATGAATGCCAAACATCAAAGATATGAGAATATATTCTTTTTCGATGGCACGGAATGGCAAAAAATCAATTTCGATAATAGCAGTATGGACTTTGCCGGGAAGATACATCAATCGCTGCGTTTCATTGCTCTTTTCCACCAACGGAGTGGCGGTATTCTCGATTTAAAAGTTGAGGTGTGTCTGTGGTAATCCATCGGTTCACACAGGAGTCAATGATTAAAGTTTAAACGGCATTGAGCATATCCGACAATTAAATGGCGGAGTGATCCGCCGGGTCACTCGCCGGCATGCAAATATGGAATCCCATGGGCAAACTCTTCATAGCGTGCCAGCAAAAACAAGGTATCCGACAAACGGTTGACGTAAGCCAGAATCGTTTTGTTCTCCAAGGCCTCGGCCTGATTCAACTCGACCAACCGCCGTTCCGCCCGGCGAACCACAGCGCGGGCAATATCCAAATAGGCAGATGTCTCGGTTTGGCCGTACAGGACAAATTTTCGCGGCAGCTCGAGTTCTTTTTCAATGGGCTCGGATAATTCTTCCAACGCCTTCAAATGTGCTTCAGCTAATTTATCCTTCAACAGATGTAAATAATCAACGGGACATGCCAGCTCGGCGTTCATCACATAAATATGATTCTGAATTTTGAGAAGAATCTCTTTGGTTTTGTCCAATGAGGTTTTCGCCCGCGCTAATCCTAAAAACGCCGCCGCCTCATCCAGAGTGCCAAAGGTCTCCGGACGCAAATCGTATTTTTGCACACGGGAGTTGTCGAGAAGTCCGGTGGTGCCGTCATCGCCTTTTTTGGTGGTGATGGAATATGTGCTCATATATCAATCCTAATAATAATTTTATCAATAGGGGCCGTAATTTTGTCTCCAGGTGAAAAATCCCGAGTGATCATCCTCATAAATAATTTACTACCATTATTTGAAACGCCGAGGGCGCGGAGATCGCTGAGGAAAGTTTAATTCTCTCTGTCAGTTCATTTATCAATATATCTTTCACAATTCCCCCCGTATAATCTCTGCGTCTCCTCAGCGCTTTCTGCGTTTATTCTCTTAATAATGATTCAATACTCGTTACTCCAGAAACACCCCAAACATCAAGTCTCTTAAACTGACAACCAACTTGTCGCATTCCATAAACTTTAGGATTTCGGCAAAAATGAGCGCGCCGCCGAGAATCACATCGGCGCGTTTGGGGTGCAGGCCAATGATGGACTGGCGCTCCGCCACCGTTTTTTCCATCAAACTGAGAATAATTTTTTCAAGTCCGTAAGACGACAAATGATAATGATGCGCCTGATACGATTCACGAATCGAGATTTCCGCGTCCATAAGCGCCAGCGCCGCGGATGTGCCGCCGACCGCGATAACCTCGCGCTTTAAATCGAGGTCGTGCAAATGCTCGCGCATGCTCTGGCGCACAAACTCGCGAAGCGCTCTGATCTCGTCTGTTCGCGGCGGATCAGTTTGCAAAAACTGGCGCGTCAAACGGCGGCTGCCGATATTTATACTTTTAAAACCGTGTATTTCCCGATTCTTGACCGAGATAAATTCGGTGCTGCCGCCGCCAACATCGCAGACGATAAAATTTTGCGTGTGAAGATCGCTCATCACGCCGAGACAGGAGAGTCTTGCTTCCTCATCACCCGACAGTACTCGGACGCTCAGGCCATTTTTTTGCCGGATTCTGTCAAGAAAGTCACTTTGATTTTTGGCGTCACGCGTGGCGCTGGTCGCGAACACTCGAACATCGTCGATATCATAGCCGCTGATCACGCCGTTAAATTCCATAAGCGCCGCGATCACCCGATCCATGGCCGCATCGTCCAGAACCTGATCGTCGGATAAGCCATGCCCCAGCTTGGTCAAGCGCTCGTGATGTTCGATCAGCGTTATATGCGCATCTTGTTTCACATCCGCAATGAGCAAACGGGTTGAATTTGTCCCGATATCAATCGACGCTTTCAGTCCCACAACCGGCTCCTGCACTTCCTTCTTAATCTTTTAATTGTGTTCCTCTCCCCAGATATCCGCTATGAGTGAATTTAGCAAAGCCACGCCCTCCTCAATATCGCGCGCCTGTTCTGCGCCGGTAATTTCACGTTCGATGGTCAACGGACCATCGTAACCAATTTCTTTGAGGGTTTGTAAAAACAGCTTCATATTCACATCGCCTTTGCCGAGCGGGACTTCCGCGCCCCACTCTTTTCCAGGATTTTTCGCCCAGGTGGCATCTTTGCAATGCACGCTTTTCACGTGCTCGCCGACCAGTTTGAGCGCCGGAATTGGTTGACCCGAGCCGTATAAAATCATATTCGCCGGATCAAAATTGATGGCGAGATTGTCCCGATCCACATCTCTAAAAAAGTGCAACAAGGTTTTTGCCGATTCCTGTCCCGTTTCCAGATGGACGCGTTGTTTATTTTTAGCCGCATAATCACATAATTCGCGCGCCACGGCGATGACATCATCTGTTTTTTCTTCCGGAATGACGCCGATATGAAGGCCAATCGCGTCAACGCCCATCGCACGGGCAAAATCTGAAATCGATTTGGCCTCGGCCAGACGTTCGCTGCGCCATTTTTCGGGGACCAATCCGATGGTTTCTTCAACGATTGGAATACTTGCATAACTCTCTCCGGGAAAGCCGCAAAAGACCACAGTGATACTGATCCCGGCATCGGTGAATTTCTGCTTCAGTCTTTCGATATGTGCAGTTGTTCGTTCCGCAATCGGCGGCGCCAAAATTTGCGCGGTCGTTAATCCAAGTCGCTGCGCCGTTTCGAGTCGAAGGTCCAATCCGTCATCACAAATAATAAAGGCTCCAAGTGGATGGCTCATGATTTTCCTCTTTTGATTGGTTTGCCAATTTCCTAAGTTTGCCGTCAATATATTGAATTGGTTACGGGTTGTCAAGCAGATTCAGGTCGTAATCACATCGACGACGAATCATTTGTCTGCATATAAATGCTGTCGTGCGTATTCTATCACGACTTTTTTCAGAAAGGACTACAATGACCAAGGGATTGAAAGACTGGAAAGTTCTGGCAGGATTACTCATCGCAGCAGTCTGTCTTTTTTTCGCGTTCAAAGATGTCGAGTTCGCCAAAATGTGGGAGGCGTTTCAAAAAGCGCAATGGCTCTATTTTGTTCCCGCGCTGGCGCTTATTTTTCTCAGCCATTTTATGCGCGCCTGGCGATGGCAATTGTTGCTGGCGCCCATCGCGCGCGTTAAAATCACCACGCTCTATTCGTCACTGCTCATCGGTTATATGGCCAACACATTTTTGCCGGCGCATCTTGGCGAATTCATCCGCGCCTATCTGGTAGGGAAAAAGAATCCAGTGTCCGGCAGTTCGGTTTTCGCCACTATTGTTGTAGAACGCATTATTGATGTCTTCACCCTGCTCATTTTGATGGCGCTGACCATTATTGTTTTCCCGTTTCCCGAATGGGTTCGCAAGAGCGGCTATATTAGTTTTGTTTTCATCGCCCTGCTGTTTATTTTTCTGGTATTGATGAAAAAATATCGCGATCAGGCCACGACAATTTTAAATATCATGCTCAAGCCGTTTCCGCAGGGATTACGTCACAAGGTTAATGAATTGATGCACTCCTTCCTGGACGGTGTTGTTGGGCTGAAAAACTGGCGGCATTATATTCTCGTCGCAGTGTTATCGATGTTGATCTGGTTTTGCTACGGTTATATTTTTCAACTGGGATTGCATGCGTTTAATTTTATCGACACCTACGCGGAGATCACCTGGGTCACGCCGCTGGTTCTTTTGGTGATCACCACCATCGCCGTGCTGGTGCCGTCGTCGCCCGGTTATGTCGGAGCGTATCACTGGCTGTGTCAATTATCACTTGGATTTTTCGGCGTGCCGGAAAGTGATGCGTTGTCGTTTGCCTTTGCGGTTCATGGCGTCAATTTTTTGCCGATTCTGGTGGTCGGATTGATTCTGGTGCCGATGACGGGCATGAGCGTCAAAACGATGCAGAGTGCAGCCAAGAAAGAAGCAGGTGATATTGAAGGGGAAATAGATGGGAAAAATTTATAGGTGTTGTATTTTTCTTAATCATTCTTTATTTCCCCAGTGAGACGCAAGACGTGAGAGGCAAGACGATTCATTTAATCCTTTTACGTCTTGCGTCTTGCGTCTCACGTCTTACCTCTCACTCAAACCATCTCCACCACACTGGTCACATCGTCCTTTGCCCGGACATTCAGCAGCACCGGCAGCATGTCCTTCACCGTTTCAATGTGTGTAATGATAAAAATCTGCCGGAATTGTGATGATAACTGTCCCAGCGCGTTCAAAATCAAATCACGCCGTTCGGAATCCTGCGAGCCGAAAATCTCATCCAGCACAATAAAATTGATCGGCGCGCCGCCGCTGCGTTCTGCCACCACCTGACTGATGGAGATGCGCAGACACAAATTCGCCAAGTCCTGTTCGCCGCCGGAAAAGCGCTCGATCGGAAACGCGATATTGCCATCAAATATGTGGATATTGTAATCCTGATCCAGATCAATGTGCGAATAACGCGACGTGGTCGTCAAGCTCAGAAGCTCAGAGGCCCGTTGCGCAATGAGCGGCCGAATGCGTCCAGCCAGCTCCAAACGGAACTGACCGAAATACTCATCCAGCGCGTTCAGGTAAACAATATCGTTCTCCGTCTCTTCAATCTCTTTAGCCAACTGCTTTTGTTCGGTGATGTCTTTTTTGACATTTTCAATATCGCGCAACAACACCGCTAATTGTTGTGAGGCCGCCGATAATTGATCCTTGACGAGATTGAATTCCGCCGTGGCATCATCGACTTTTTGTTTTGCCGTGACGTAATCATCTTCCTGAAACGCCAACGCGGCCTGGGCTGATTGTGCGGATTGCATATCGCTGACGATCTGTTCCAGCTCTTTGTGCGATGATTTCAGAAACGTTTCAACGACGGACCGGCGCCCGACGCGCTCTTCCAGTTTTGCCGCCTTTTGCTGAATCGCGGCCAATTCCTCAAATTTGGCCTTGAAACGTTTGTGCCGATCTTCATCATAATCCACAGGGCCGATTTCCGCAATGGCGGCTTTAATCAGTTTAATCTGCTTTTCAAAATTGGAAATATGTTCCTGTATTTTGTCAACGCGTTCCTGGGCGTCCTGCGCGCTTTTCAGTTTTTTGAGCAGCTCCTCCCTGTCCGTGCGTTTTTGCGCCAGTGATTTCTGCACCTCTTTCAATTCGGCGGCCGCATCCTCTTCTGCTTTTTTAAAGGTGCTATAGGATGATCGGAGTTCCGCTAATTGCTTGTGATGATCCTCGACTACCGCACCAAAATGATCGCCCATGCGCTGGGTGCACACGGGACATTCGCCGTCCGGTCCAAGTTTTTCGATGCCGGCCAATTTTGCCTTTAAATCCTTGCCCTTGGATTCCGCCGTCTCTCGCTGAGCGAGCGCTTTTTCTTTTTTCTCCTGTATCGCGTTTATCTGTTTTTCAAGATCGTTCATTTCAGATGTGATCGTCTCCAAGGCCCGCCGCAGCTGCTCCAGTTCTGCCGATTTTTGCGCGGCCTCATTTTTGTTCGCGACTTCCCGGTTCAATGAAGCCTCAACAAGCTGCTTTTCTTTTTCCCGGCTTTGGAGATGGGTGAATTTTTCGCGTTCCTCATCCAGGCGTTCTTTTTCAGCCTTGACCGCATCAAATTCTTTGAGCAGAGCCGATAAATCCTCAAGTTCTTTTTCAGCTTGTTCGATTTCACGCAATTCTTCGGTGGATCGGCTGATGTTCTTCTCACAATCCTGTTGACGTGATCGCAGTGTGGCGATCTGCCCATCCCAGGAGCGGAACTGATCGCGCAGTTTTGTCACGGTTTCCAATTGATCGCGTACAGTGTGTAACTTCTTTTCAGCTTGGTCGAGTTGAGACGTTAATCTGGTTTTTTCCTGCTCTTTTTCTATTGATTCATCTTTTAACTGTTTTTGCCGGGTTTTGAGATCATCCACATCTTTTAATGTGCATTTTTTGCCGGAGACAAATGCCTTTTTTTCATTGCGATCCCGTCGCACATTCTCGCGGGCGCGATCGATCAGATCAATATTGATCAGCCGGTTGATGGCCTGGCGACGTTGTTCGGGCTGCAAGGTTGACAGCTTGGCCAGCTCCTTTTGCTGCGCAAACACGGATGTGGTGAAAGAACGATAATCAAGCTGCAGTAACTCTTCGATAAACTCGTTGACGCCGCGATCTTGCACCGCGACCGGTTCCTCTCCGCCGTCACGCCAGACAGCCGCTTCACTCAGCGCATTTTTGCCTTTGAGTTTTCGTTCGATGCGAAACTCGGAGCCGCCATAAACAAAAACCATTTCCGCGCTGCAGACGGTCTTGTCATCCGCATGCTGCGAGCGAACATCCAGTTTGTCGGAGCGCGAAAAGCGGTTGCCATACAATGTCCAGCCGATGGCTTCTATCAGTGTGGATTTTCCGGCGCCGTTGCGGCCGATAATACCGATGAGATTTTCCGGAAAGTCTATATCCAGTTGCTCAAACCGGCGATAGTTTTCCAGTTTCAGGGATTTGATGATCATTATTTAACCACGACTTTTACAAAAGCACATGCACGAAATAATACGAATTAGAATTATTTACAATGACTTTTAAATCTCATCCAAATACTGTCCGCCCAACGCGGCTAATTTTTTTGTATCCAGTTCTTTGTTTTGAATGGTTGACATGAACCGCTCAAATTCAATCGGCAGTGACTCAATTCTGGCGTGAGAAATGGCTTTATCCATTTCGGTCATTTTCCGGGACAACTGTTTTTCCAGATAAAATGTCTGCTTGAACAAAGTGTCAATCGCGCGGACATCGATTTTGAGAAAGGCGTCATTTTCAATATTAGTAAGGATAAGCTGCACGATGGCCTCCTGTAAATCGGGCGTGGCCAGCGTTTCCAGTTGTTGATAAATTTGCGCTGTGGTCAAATTCAGGCAATCCACAATTGGCAGTTTTATCATGCGACGCGTTTGAATGTGGTGATAGGTTCGTTCACCGTTCTCAAGATCAACGATCACATAACCGCAGGTGCTGTTGTGCTCATTCAAACTAGTGCGTTCGGTGGAGCTGGAATAACAGGCGTTCGGTTTCACCTCAACATAACGGTGATAATGACCGAGCGCAATATAATCAAAGGTCAAGCCGGTCATTGTTTCAATATCCGGCAGTCGCTGTTCATTGAATTCGCCCATGCCGTATTCGCCGCCCCAGGCGCCATGCGCGAGGAAAACATTCCGATCCGCCGTGTTAACGATGGATTTTAAATCCTCAAACGCTTTGTCCATCTCCTCCGTGAGAGAACAATGCGGCAGACAGTGAAAATCGACATTTTTGATGGTAAACTTTTCAAATCGACTTGAATAGGCGGCGTGAACATTGGGAAACAAATCGAGCGATTCAAAAATAGAACCGGTGGTGCGAATGCGCGGCGTTTCGTGGTTGCCGGCAATGATGACCAGCGGAATTCCGGCATCATTAATTTTCTGAATACTTTCAAGAGCAATGCGAATAGCGCGGTTGCTTGGCCGCGGCGTGTGGAAGAGATCGCCGGCATGCACAACGACATCCGGTTGGTGCTCGAAAATGGCATCAATTACCTGTTGCCAGGCGTTATAAAAATCCTGTTCACGCTGATTCAATCCGGAGGTTGGATCGACTTTGTGATATTCGGAAAAACCGAGGTGGGTATCGGAAAAATGTAAAAGTTTCATTCTTGTCTCTTAACGTAAGTGTCTGTATGCCTGGGTCAAACTCAAATCACAACAGGCACATCCGGGGATGTGCCTTTTCAGCCTAAAATTACTCTGAAATATCGACCATTCGCCGGCAGTCATGTTTTTCGTCATGGCCGGGCACGAGTGAAATCTCGACGGGATTATTCAGCCAGTGATAATTCTTTTGAAATACATTTTTCTATCACCGTACACCTATTTTAACAAGACAATTTTGCGTGATTGATGGTGTCTCGTTCCGTCGATCCCGGCGCTCATGTGATAAACATAAACGCCGGTGGACACCTGCTGTCCAGTTTCATCCAAACCATCCCATGTACGTGAATGCATACCCTGAGATTGTGAAGCGGACACCAGCGTACGAATTTTTTGGCCCGCCATGTTGAACACCTCGAGCTGGACCTCGGCCGCAGCAGCCAGCTCGTATCGAATGACGGCGTTTTCGTTGAACGGATTAGGGAACGCCGGATAAAGTTTAAAATCGGAAACAAACACCGGATCAGCTTGATCCTGGACAGCCGTGGCATTGAGATCAATGATGGACACCGAATCGAGGAAAATATCAATAGCATTGCCGCCGATGATAAATTTAAAATCCGCCGTCGGATCGGTAACCGTACAGGCAAACTCGTACGGCCCGTAATAGTCGGCGCCCTCGATGAGAATATCACTCTGCTGCCAGTGCACCGTCCAGTCGTCACCGTTTTCCTGCCAGTTGATCGCAATGGTTTTGGGCTCATCGGCATCAGCATAAAAAGAGACCTGATACACATGTCCGGAATCCAGACCGGTATTTTGCGTCAGTTGAATATGCCAATCCGTATCGCTGCCGTCATCTATTTCAGCAACAAGATAGGTCGCATCATCAAAATAAAAATCATCATACACATTCATGGAGAACGACGCCGTGCCGTGCGAGCTGGTCGTCCACGGACTGATTTTATTGTCGCAATCAAATCCACCGTTAATGATGACATCGCCTTTTTGCACATCGCCGACGACCACATAGACCGTATCGGAGACGGCTTCGTTGCCCTCTTCGCTGCGAACTTGCGCGTAAATTGGATAAAAGCCGGGCTTTATATTTTCCCACTTGTACTCCCACGGTTCCGCTCTGAGCCGCCGGATGACGCGATTGGAGTTGCGGTAAAAAGCGACGTCCCTGATTTTTTCGCCACTGACGGTCACGTTGGCTTGCAGCAGTATGGTGGCGCACGCCGGATGTACGCTGCTATTTTCCGGCGAAACGAGTTGAATGGCGAGTTCGGCCAGGGCGCTGCCGGAAATGATAAAAAGCAACAGCGTGGTGAAAATAACAGACTTTGCTCCAAACTTTAAATGAAACATGTTATCCTCCCGAGGCTTGAATGTTGAGTTCAACAACAAGGTACTTTTGAAGGAAGATAAGAAATTCATTTAGTAATGAAAAGTTGAGATTTAGAAAAATTGCCGTGGAGTTGCAGAACCGGTGGAAACAAAAATATCCCGGAGCCGCATTGACTCCGGGATTGATTTTTTACTGCCATTTGGTATGAAAGGTGCCGTCCATATCTTTGCGTTTGTAAGTATGGGCGCCAAAGAAATCGCGCTGCGCCTGGATCATGTTCGCGGGGAGGACATCACGGCGAAGCGCTTCAAAATAGGCGAGCGACGCCGACATGGCGGGCAGTGAAATGCCGGCCTGCACGGCAGCGCTGACGACATCGCGCCACGCCGCAACACGACCGCGAATTTCTTTGGCAAAGGATTCTTCGACCAGCAAATTGGGACACCCCGGTTCGCGGTCGAATGCTTCGCGAATCTTGTCCAAAAAGTCGGCGCGAATGATACAGCCGCCGCGCCAGATGGAGGCGATTTTTCCGAGTTTGAGATGATAATCCGTTTCATTGGAGGCAATTTGCATCAGCGCAAAACCCTGCGCGTATGAACAAATTTTTGACGCGTACATGGCCGCGGCGATTTTAGCCACCCACGCTTTTTTATCGCCGGGAATGGTGTTCACCTTGTTTTCATACAATTTTTGCGCGCGCTCGCGTTCCTGTGTCAACGACGACAGCGCACGGCCGTGCAGTGCCGCAATGATCGTCGGGATCGGCTCGCCATAGGTCAGCGCCGCCTGTCCGGTCCAGGTGCCCGTACCTTTCATCCCGGCCTTGTCGAGGATGCTGTCGAGCAGCACGCCATCTTTTTGATCGTCCGGAAAATTGACAATCTGCGACGTGATTTCAATGAGATAGGAACTGAGCTCGCCTGTGTTCCACTCGGCAAAGGTGTCGGCAATTTCATCGGGGGATAAACCGAGACCGTGCCGCAGGATATCGTACGCCTCCGCGATCAACTGCATATCGCCATATTCAATGCCGTTGTGCACCATCTTGACAAAATGCCCGGCGCTGCCGCGCCCGATATAGGTGACGCATGGTTCGTCATCACCAGCTTTGGCGGCAATTTTTTCCAGCACCGGTTTGATAAAATGATAGGTGCCTTCATCGCCACCGGGCATCATGCTCGGGCCCCAGAGTGCGCCCTGCTCGCCACCGCTCACGCCCATGCCGATGTACTGGATACCCGTGCCTTCGAGCTCCTGAACGCGACGATCCGTATCCATGTAATGCGAGTTGCCACCGTCAATGAGAATATCGCCAGGTTCGAGAAACGGCTTGAGGGTTTCGATCACCGCATCCACCGCCTTGCCGGCGGTGACCATAATGAGAATTCGCCGCGGCCGTTCCAGCGCTTTGACAAATTCAAAGACGGTTCGCGCCGCAATAAACTGCTGCTTCGGATCGGCGTCGGCCATAAATTTTTCGGTCAAATCATAGGTGTAATTATAAACGACCGTGGGAAAACCGTTGCGTTCAATATTTTTGGCCAAACTGGCGCCCATGACGCCAAGGCCGAACACGCCAAAATTTTGTGACATTTTATCTCCTCTTTCAAACTTTTTTAAAATATAGCCAACCACCAGAGGACTTTATTTATTTCAGGGTGATGCAAATTTGGAGAAAAAACGACTACTATTTTAGATGTGCAATTCCACAACATCCCGATCTTTCAGGACGTAATCCCGCGTCACTTTCATGCCGTCAAATTTGGTATGGCCCCACACGCGGGCAAATTTCAGGTTCTCGACAAAATCCTTGTGCACGGTTTGCGCAAACTCCAAAAGCGTACTGCCACGGCGGATGACGTACGGCTGCTGCATGTCCGGCTCGTGGCCGGGCTTTTTCGTATAAATGCGAATGATTTCCAGCGCGCTGTAAATTTCGCCGCGCAGGCGCTCCATGTCTTCGCCCGTTTGCGCGGAGACGGCGCTCATGCCGAAATGCCGCTCCCGGTAGATGTCCTTGATGACGCTCCAATTGTCACGCGCACCGGGCTTTTCAATTTTGCTTCCCACAAACCAGCCGCGACGCTCCACTGTGCTGGCCCAGAAATTCGCCGGCGGCAAATGCGGCACCAGTTTGATTTTGTGGTCCTCAATCACCTCCAGCGTGTCCTCCAAACCGTCCAGCACGTTGGGATCGGCCAGATCAAAAACCACGAGGATGAGATCGCAATTGCGTAAAATCGTCGGCACCCAATATTCCATATGCTGACTGCATACCGGCGGCAGATCGACGAGCTGGATTTTCACATCTTCATACGGCATCATCGCCGGATGTGGCGCGCGCGTGGTAAACGGATAATCCGCCACCTCCAGCGCCGTGTCCGTGAGCCTGGCGATGAGCTGCGATTTGCCGCTGTTCGGCGGCCCGGCGACACAGACCTGACCTCCGCCTTCACGATCCACCGTGACGCTAAAGCCTTTTTTCTTGCCGCTCTTTTGAATCTCCTCGTTGGTTTGCGAGATGCGGCGTTTCAAATCCGCCTGCATCTTTTCCGTGCCTTTGTGTTTGGGGATGGCCGCCAGCATGCCCTTTAAGGCTTTCAGGCGATCCTGCGGCGACTGCGCTTTTTTCAACTCCTCTTCAGCGCGATAATAATCGGGGGATAAATTTGCCGGCATGATATGACCATTTTTGTTCGACCTGTTAAAATAGTATAAAAATTTCTGCGACAAGGAAAAAGGATTTTTTAAATGTTTTTCTGGTATCTCGGAACAAGTCGCAATACGTCGCGTTGAAACAATATTCTCAACATAAAATAGTATCACCACCAGGGAGGTTATATGAAGCGATTCATTTTTGCTGTTTCGTGTCTTTATGTCTTCACACCACTTTTCGCAGATATGCCAACTCGCTCCCAAGCCCACAAATGGGGACTCCAGTTCAAAATTGATGAAAACCTCTCTTTTCAAGCTTTGCAAGGTTTGATGATGTCCGGACAGTATTTTATCAAACCACATTTTGCTATTCGCTTTGGAATGGATGGCTCGCTCAACACACTAACCAGAAAACAGGATAATCGACAACAAAAGAGTACAAGAGATAGTTGGAGAATGTCCCTGGCTACACAAGCTATCCGGATTTATGGACAAGAACGCGCATTCTTTTACTGGGGCGTTGGCCCCTATTGGTCCAAAACGCATGAAGAAGGCGCCAAAGAGATTCCAGACGGATGGGACGAGGGAGAGCGCCGATGGAGCGTGTCGGAATCTGATCTGTTCGGCATTAACCTGGTCGCCGGAGCCGAGTATTTTGTTGCAGAGCGCATTTCACTTTTATTTGAATATGGGCTTGTTGCAGGGCAAGAAAATCACAATCTTGATTTTCCCGATGTATCAGAATGGAAGACTAGCACAGTTGTTGTGGAACCACAATCTCTAAAGTTTGGCGTTTCCATTTATTTTTAGTCACTGCCACGTGAGGAGTACACCATGAAAAAGTTAAATTTGTTACTTGTCTGTGCACTTTGTTTTCCGATGATTCTTTTTTCCGAGGAAAACGA
>CAYSNA010000014.1:0-27650 GCA_964432185.1 uncultured Cytophagia bacterium | reverse complement strand
GAGCGAGAGACGGGGCTCGAACCCGCGACGTCAAGCTTGGGAAGCTTGCATTCTACCACTGAATTACTCTCGCGTTTCTAAAAAAATTTACACATTTTCGTTGCAAAAGCAAGTACTTTTTACTGACCCGGAGTTAACATGAGTTGGCACGACATCATTTCCCGCCTGAAAGAGCTTTTTAATTTGCAGATTCACGTTGGTTCAATCGACCTCAGCGCCGCAAAACTTTTATTGTTTGTGATTCTGCTCATTGCGGCTGTTATCCTTGCCAGATTGGCAAGCCGTTTGATACAGAATCGTCTGCTGTCCCGTTTTCCCTTGGCTGAACAGACACGCCGGCGTTCCCAGCGAATCTTGCAGAGCATCATTTTTCTCGGCGTTTTTCTCGGCGGCTTGACGATCCTGGGCGTCAACCTGACGCTGGTCAAACAGATCTTTAACATTCTCAATACCGACTTTCTGAACGTCGGTGAAATTCATATTTCCATAAACGATATTTTAGTTTTTATCGTCCTCATCACGATTTCTGTTTATTTGTCCAAATTTTTATCCAGCCTTTTGATGACCAAAGGATTGGCGCACACGCAAATTGACATGGGCACGAAATATGTCCTAAAACGCGTGACCGAGTATTCGCTCATCACCATTGGCGGCATTATTGCATTTCAAACCGTTGGAATTAATCTGAGCGGGCTGGCGGTCATCTTTGGTTTGCTTTCCGTGGGTATTGGATTTGGCCTGCAGAATATTGCCTCCAACTTTATTTCCGGCATTATCCTGTTATTCGAACGCCCCATTCAGGTTGGCGACAGAATTACCGTCGGGGATACGCAAGGCGATGTGGAAGAGATCAACATCCGCGCCACGACCATTCGCTCGCTCGACAATATTTCCATCATTGTGCCGAACACAGAATTTGTAGAGGGGCGGGTGACCAACTGGTCGCACGGGGATTTGAAGGTAAGAATGAACGTCAATGTCGGTGTATCGTACAACTCGGATTTGGAAAATGTCTTGTCTGCCTTGCGAGAAGTAGCTGAGGAAAACGATAACGTGCTCACCGTACCCGCGCCGGAAGTGTTGTTGATGGAATTCGGGGATTCGTCCTGGAATATGCAGTTGCGAGTCTGGATTGCCGATCCGAAAGACTACTATCGGATCCTGTCGGCGCTTAACTGCGCCATTGTCCACAAGTTTCGGGAGCGGCACATTGGAATTCCGTTTCCACAACGGGACTTACACGTGCGGTCAAGCGTGACCATTCCAGTCGAGAAAAAGTAGAGTGATAAAAATCCGGGATCGCTTGATTTCGGCCGGCAGAAAAGCGATCTCGGATTTTTTCGGCAAGAGTAAGGGAAAATTATTGATCCAGACAATCGAGCACGGTTTTTAAGTCAAAAAACAGCAAACCCTTGCGGTCACCGCGGATGTGTTCGTCTTCGTCTTCAAACAACGACTCGACGATGTAGCGTAATACATTCTTTTGATTATACTCTTTAAAAATCATCGCCGCGGTATTTTCAAAATCCTTGGGATTTTCTTCTTCCAAATATTCGAACATTTTGATATTATTTTGCTGGGCCTCGTCAATCTCGTCCATGCTGACTTCCTCCACGATCTTTTCGCCTTTTTTCATCATCTGCACAACGTTAACGCCGAGGAAAAGCAGCAACTGTTTTTCTTCAAAATTATAATGTTCTTCATTGGACGCCATCAAATACGCCAACACCGCCGGTTGTTCTCGTGACATCTGAGCGATCAGACGCTCAACACCCATAAAATCCAGTTCACCCTGATCATCCAACACCTGTTCTATCACATCATCAGAAATGATTTTCATAACCTGTCCTTATAGAATACCGTATATTTGTAGATACCAAGAAAGAGGCTAAAATGCAAGGGAAATGTAACATGTGAAAACGAAAGAAAGGCAAGGTGGGATATTATGGTGACCGGCGAGGTCCGCCGGCCACCATCGGGAGTCAGCATCCTTCGCTGCAATGTGCCACCGGACGCAGCATATGCTTTTGTACCCACTTTCTATTCATGACACCCTCCAAAGGTTGGTGGTTTCTCCAAAAGACAGTTTGCCACAATTACTTTCCCGTTTTTTTCATCAACAGGCACATCAAGGCCCATTGAAATCCGGAGAGCCAGGCAATGATCAGCAAAACGAGAAAATAGTCGAGCAGCCGCCAGGTGTGAAAGAGTTGTGGTCGAAAGAAGATCACCAGGGCCAAAGAAATCCAATGACCGAGGCAGTAGCCGCAGGAGAAAAGATCGCCGAAAAAAGTGCTGCGCTTTTTTATCCATTGACGAAATGGCGCAAAAATCTTCGTTTCAGTAATCGTAAAAGAGAGACAAGCGGAAACGAGCGATAAATAGAGGCACAGTATCATTCATTTTCCCCGGTTTGGAATGATCGTTTTTTTCAATTAATAAATCTAAAGCGGAATGTCAAGGAAATTTTAGGGTGGATTTATGGGCGGGAACAACAGCGGTAAAAACTCCCGACAAGTTTTGAACTCCGGATCGAGTATCAGAAAGGCAGTATCGTTTTCGTATTTGTCAAAACTTGCCAGGATGATATATCAATTGAAATCTCGGTGCAACAGACTTGCGAGATTTTGAAAATTATTTGATCAGCATCATCTTTTTGCTCATCACATTATTGCCGGCTTGCAGTTGGTAGACGTAAATTCCGCTATTCAGCTCGGACGCATCAAACGTCAGAGTATGAACACCGGCTTGTTGAACATTAGCGGAGACCAGCGACGCGACCTTGACACCGAGAAGATTGTACACATCAAGCGTGACAGCGGCGCTGTTCGGCAGCGAGTATGTGATTGTCGTTGTTGGGTTGAACGGATTCGGATAGTTTTGCGCCAGTTCAAACGCCATCGGAGTTTCAATATCGGAGGCAACAGACGTGGCTGCCGGCGTATAATTCACCGTATTTGTATCAACATTTGTAATCGCATTTTCTGTTGAGAGGCCGAGGATATTATTCTCTTTGAATGTCACCGTACCATGGCGTTTCGGCTCGTTCCAAACGAGATCGCCCAGGTCCGAAGCCCAACGGAGCACGTGATTGCGTGATGTTTCATCGTTATCACCAACGTTAATAGCCAAGCCAAAGACTTCGCCAATGCCGACGTTCACAACACGGTCACCTTGTTGAATAGCATCCCACGGAATACGCCATTCGAGGTTGTAACCCTGATCGGTTTCAACTCGGGCCCAGTCCTCTTCAGTCGGAGCCCAACCGCCAGTCATTTCACCGGAATCAACATTTTGAACGGCTTCCGGAACCTCAGCATCGTCAACGCCAAGGGCGCTCATACGAGTTGCCGCAACACCAGTTGTGGTTTCATCAATCAAGAACGGATCCGGATCAATTTTTTGTTCAATATTGTCATTTTCATATGTTGTTGTATTATTCACCGTGACATAATCATCCAAGACTTCAGCATAAAAGTAATAATATGTGGAATCCCAGGCTTGCCAAATCAAAGCCGAGCAATCATATTCATCATCCGGTTGAACACCAGTTGTGCCTTCGGATTCCGGGGGCAGATACAGCCAACCGTCAGCCGGACCTGTCAATGTTTCAAACCACGCATCACGTTGAGCATCGATGGTGATATCCAAAGCCATTGATAATGTGCTGAATGCAATAACCAATGCGACACCAAGTAAAATAGTTTTTTTCATAATTTGTTCTCCAAAATAGGTAAGTGGGTATGAACAACATTAACTTGTGCGATATCAATGATTTTATGACGCACACGAAAAACAGTGTTTGCCTGACGCACCTCCTTTCACTCGCTTTACAGTTCGATCCCAATTGACATAGGATGCACTAACCGGAACACCGATTTGAGCATTTTTTTCTTTTGTTGTTGGATGATTACTACGCATCAATTGTAGTAATGGCACCTTTTTCGTTTGGTTCCAGGTTTCGATTTGCCGCCATTAAACTTTTGTCTGTGCTGTCAAAACGTGGCATGAATGAAAGCATGAGGACAAGTTGGATATGATGGTGACTATTTTTCGTTGCCCCAAGGTAAGACAGATTATTGAAAGATAAAGTAAAAGTTTGTCATACAAGATCAAGTTATGTCATTGCTTAGTTCATTGATCGAACAAATAATGCCGACGCAACGATGCGTTGGCATAACACAATTCGAATCGAAGTGTGATGTTTATGGAGCTGTTTTGTGAGCACAAGAACTGATTCTCAGGTTTGTGCTGAGAAAAGGTCTGGATGCACCGGGCCATGTAGCGCCATACCGGAAAACATCTGATGGACATTTTGACAAAAAAAAACGTTCACGCGCCTCAATAGATGGGGGTGTCGCTTTTTTGCCAAAAGACATAGCGGATGAAAACCCTGTTGCGATATAATTGTGTATTACCGGAACGATCGGCAATGAGCGGGTTTTCTTCAACAAAAAGGAACAGTTCCTTGTCCTGGTCATTCGGCCCGAGCGCCAGGCTAATGTCGATTTCAAAATCACGCGTCAACAGGTCGCCATCACGCGCCGGCCGGACATGAAAGGGCCCATAAAGTCGTCGGAAAAATTTATAGACTTCATCAAAATCGTTGCCGGTCTCGATGATAAATACCTCGGCGTCGGAGCCAAGCTCTTCCATGTAGAGAAGCGAAATGTCGTCAATCAGCCGGCCATCATCGTAAACATAACGGCCGATTCGCTCCTTCAGGCCTTCGAGCGAGCGATCCTTTTCCAGCTCGACATCCACAGTAAGAGGATAACGAATGATGTAGAGGTCGATACGCGTCGGCCAAAATTCGCGATGCGTGCGTCCCATTTCAATGGGATAGATCTCAATCCGTGTTGCCGGCAATCCTTTGATTTCAGAAAAAATATAGGTAAAGCGTTCGCCTTTTTTTTGAAAACGTTTGCCGCACAGATTGGAATAATAGGACACAACCTTGCGCGGCTTGTCCAAGGTGATATAACTTTTGACGCGTCGCTCACTCGCTTTGTTGAACTGAATGTTTGACTGCTGTCTAATGACGGCCGTATACGCTTCATCCACTTCCGCATCCGGATAGGCAAACTGGTCAAAAGTTGATTCCTTGAAGACCAGGTGCATGTTCGGATCAGAATCTTGCGAAAACAATAGGACATATGCGAAAAGAATGAATAGGACTGTTTGAAACGATTTTTTCATGTTATGCCTTATTTCGAAAGATGCCATGAAAAACAAGATCGCTTGTTCGTGTGACAGGTTGGGCCGACCGGCTGGGCTTTGACCAGAATGGCGTCGCCGTCGCAGTCGAGATACATATCGGCCAGATGGAGGACGTTGCCGGAGGTCTCACCTTTGGTCCAGTATTCCTGGCGTGAACGGCTCCAGAAGGTGACCAGCTTTTTTTCCAGCGTTTTGTTGATGCTCTCTTTATTCATATAGCCGAGCATCAACACGGCGTTATCAGCGACATCCTGAACGACGGCCGCAACGAGTCCTTTCTCATCAAATTTAACGCGATCTATCCAATCATTCAAGTTCATTTTTTCAATTTCTGACATGGATATTCCTTTCTCGTAAATAATCTTTGACTTCTTTTATCGAATTTTCTCTGTAGTGAAAAATTGAAGCCGCCAGCGCCGCATCCGCCGCGCCGTCCTTAAACACTTCTTCAAAGTGCTCCACGGCGCCGCAGCCGCCGGAGGCAATGACCGGAATGGTGACGGCTTGTGAAATGGTTCGGGTCAATTCAATGTCAAAACCGATTTTCGTGCCGTCGCGATCCATGGATGTGAGCAGAATTTCGCCGGCGCCGAGTTCCTCGGCGTATTGCGCCCATTCGAGGGCATCTCGTTCCACCGGTTCGCGGCCGCCGTAAATATAGACCTGCCATTTTCCGTCACGGACCTGTTTCGCATCGATGGCGAGAACCGTGGCTTGCGCGCCAAATCGTTCGGAACAGTGTTTGATCAATTCCGGATTGAGCACCGCCGCGGTGTTCATCGTCACCTTATCGGCGCCACTGGCGAGAAGGAGCTGCGCGTCTTCCCAGGTTCGCACGCCACCGCCAACCGTGAGCGGCATAAACACTTCTTCGGACGTGCGGCGGACGACGTCAAGCATAATGTCGCGTTTTTCATGCGACGCTGTGATATCGAGATAGACCAGTTCATCGGCGCCGTGTTCATCGTAAAAATGCGCCTGTTCCACCGGATCACCGGCATCCACCAGATTTAAAAAGTTGATGCCCTTGACCACGCGGCCGTCCTTAACATCCAGACAGGGAATGATTCGTTTTGCTAACATTCTTTCTTGTGCTTTCTTTTCAATGTTTCTATATTCGCGCCAAGCCGCCAAGATTAAAAACTTTGCGGCTTGGCGACTTGGCGCGATATGATTTTATTTTGATCTGAATCGTGATGTCAACTCGCTTAATTCAATCGCGCCCTCATAAATCGCCGTGCCGACAATGGCGCCGTCAATGAGCGGATTATTCAGCGCGGCCAATTTTCCAAAGTGTTCCATTTTTGAAAAGCCGCCGGAGGCAATCACGTTCATGCCGGATTCACGAGCCAGCGCATTCGTGCTCTCGATGTTCGGGCCGACCAGTTCGCCATCACGATGAACGTCCGTGTAAATAATTCTGGTGGCGCCGAGCTCCTTCATTTTTAGCGCCAGCGCCAGAACGCCGGTGTTGGTCTGTTCCTCCCAACCATGGATGGCGACTTTATTGTCACGGCCATCAATGCCGATGACGATTTTTTCAGAACCAAATTCCTTTATCGATTCCTCGACAATCTCTGGAGTCGTCAAAGCGACCGTACCGATGATAACGCGCGCTACGCCAATGTCCAGCCATTTGCGCACATCCTCGACAGAACGAATGCCGCCGCCAAGTTCAATGGGAATATCAACCGCCTCGACAATCTTTTGAATGGTCTCAACATTTTTTGCTGCGCGGCCAAAGGCGCCGTCGAGATTCACCACGTGAATAATTTCCGCGCCAAGGGATTGCCATTTTAATCCCATTTCGGGGGGATTATCGCTGTAGACTTTTTTGGTCTGTTCAACGCCCTGTTTCAGGCGGACGGCTTGACCGTCAAGTAAATCAATGGCTGGTAGAATGAGCATTTTATATCCTTTTTTTTAACACAAAGGCAGAAATCCACAAAGTATTTTCGTGTTCCTTGTCCTCGTTCCGCCGCTCCTGCGGCGGAATGCCTGGGGGACGCTCAGCGGCCGGTTCTTCACATACAGCAGACGCCGAGCGTCCAGTATGCATTCCCACGCTGGAGCGTGGGAACGAGTTGTGGCCTGTCTTAAAAAATCTTTACAATTCAACAAAATTCCGCAACACATGCAACCCGTGCTGCTGCGATTTTTCCGGATGAAACTGCACACCGTAAACATTATCATGCCGAATCGCCACCGGCACACGGCTAAAATAATCTGTTTCGCCCACGATGATAGAGCGATCTTCCGGATCAATAAAATAGGAATGCGCAAAGTAAAAATAGGCATCCGCCGGAATGCCGTTCCACAACGGGCTCTCCCCCACCTGAATCAATTCGTTCCATCCGAGGTGCGGCACTTTGAGGTCGCGTGGAAATCGGCGCACATGGCCTTTGAACAAACCGAGTCCAGGCACGCCGGGATTTTCCTCGCCGGATTCAAACATCAACTGCATGCCGAGACAAATGCCGAGAAACGGCTTGCCGGTTTTGATGAAATCAAACACCGCATCGACAAAACCGTATTTTTCAAACGATTCTTTTGCCTTGCCAAAAGCGCCAACGCCCGGAAAAATCACTTTATCGGCAGTAGACAAATCCTCCGGCTTGGAAGTGATGTGTACATCCGCGCCGCAGTTTTGCAGCGCTTTTTGCACGCTGCGCAAATTTCCCGCAGCATAATCGATAATATAAATCAAACCAAAACTCCTTTGGTGGACGGAATGCCTTTTTCGTTCTCATCTATTTTGAGTGCCATTTTTAACGCCCGCGCCAACGCTTTCATCATCGATTCCATGGCGTGGTGCTGATTGACGCCGTGTAACAATTCCACGTGCAGCGTAATTTTCGCGTTCATGGCAAACGCGCGCAAAAACTCTTCGAACAGCTCGCCGTCAAACTCGCCGACTCGCGTCAGCGATAACGGGCAATCGTAATATAAAAACGGTCGACCGGACATATCGACAACCACGCGCGCCAGTGATTCATCCAACGGACAATAGGCGTGGCCAAAACGCGTGATGCCTTTCGCGTCACCAACAGCTTGCGCGAATGCCTGTCCCAAAACAATACCGACGTCCTCAACCGTGTGGTGGCCGTCAATGTGTAAATCACCTGTGGCCTGAACAGTCAGATCAAGTCCGGCGTGTTTTTGCAGCGCATCAAGCATGTGATCAAAAAAGCCGATGCCGGTGTTGATGGAGCTGTTGCCCGAACCATCAAGATTCAACTCAACTTTAATTTGAGTTTCTTTGGTCGCGCGTTCAATTTTCGCAAAACGTGCCATTACTCCTCCCCTGCGACATCACGCATAATGTTTTTGAGTGTTTCGAGGAACAAATCGTTTTCTTCTTTGAAACCGATGGAGACGCGCTGGTGCCCAGTGAGCAGCGGGTAGCTGCTGACATCCCGGACGAGCACGCCGCGATCTTTGAGCGCCCGGAAGAGATCAAGATTCTCCGGGCCTTTGAGCAAGATAAAATTGGCCGCGGATGGAAAAACGGTGATACCGTCGATCTTGTGCATTTCAAGAGCAACGCGATCGCGCTCGTCTTTCAAATATTGCACGTGCATGCGCATCTCGGATTCATAATCCAGCACTCGCAGCGCCACCATCTCGGTGAACAGGTTGATGTTGTACGGGATGTTCACCTTGCGCAGTTGGTCGATCACCGGCTCGTTGCCGACAAAATAGCCGAAACGTAATCCGGCCATGCTGAAGGCTTTTGAAAATGTTCTCGATATCAGCAGATTTTCAAATTTTGGCAGCAACGGAATCGCCGACTGCTCGGTGAACTCGCCGTAGGCCTCATCAAAAAAGACGAGGCCGTTTGTTGCGCGACAAATTTCTTCCACCAGCGACAAGTCAATTTCCCAGCCGGTCGGATTATTCGGTGAACAGATAAAAACCAGCTTGGGATTATGCTCTTTGATGGCCGCCAAAACTTTTTCAATCGGATAAGCCGCGCCCGGCGCTTGCAACACTTCGATGAGTTTTCCATCATAAATATCCGTGTACAGATCATAGAGTGAAAATGTCGGCGGCGTATACAACACCGCGTTGCCGGGCTCTAATGTCGCGGTTAAGAGCGTCTGAAAAATCTGGTTCGAACCGTTGCCGAGCAAAATTTGCCGCGACACAACATTGTGACGCTGCGCCAGTTTTTCCATCAACGCCGGCGATTCGTTGAGCGGATAGCGATTCCACTCCAGATTCTTCGCCGCCTCGGCCAGTTCTTCTTTTAACAAATTCGGCACATCAAACGGGCTCTCGTTTTGATTCAGCTTGGCTTTGTATTCTTTTTGCGGCGGCGAGGTGTAACCGTGCAATTTAAGGACTGATTTTTTAATATAGTTTTCGATCATGTCATCCTCTTGGCAATCGCCACGGCGTGCGCATCGAGGCCTTCGTTGTGTGCAAATTTCTGGATTTTATCACCATGTTTTAGCATCGCCTCTTTCGTATAGGAAATAATACTGCTGACTTTGAGAAAATCTTCCGCGCGCAGCGGTGAGAAAAATCGCGCCGAGCCGTTGGTTGGCAGCACGTGATTCGGACCGGCCCAATAATCACCAACCGCTTCCGGTGAATAGTGGCCGAGAAAAATAGCGCCGGCGTTGGTAATGCCATTGAGAACATCCCATGGATGATCCACATGAATACCGAGATGCTCCGGGGCGATGCGATTGCTGAAAGCCACGCAGTCATCCATCGAGTCCATCACAATGATCGCGCCGTAGCCATCCACAGCCTTGTTGATGATCTCGGCGCGCGGCAGTTCCCGGGTCTGGGCGATGACCTGTTGGGATGTGGCTTCGGCCAACTCGGGAGAATCCGTCACCAAAATTGCCGACGCGAGCGGATCGTGTTCGGCCTGCGCTAACAAATCCGCAGCCACATAAATTGGATCGGCGGTTTTATCAGCAATAATCAACACCTCGCTTGGGCCGGCGACCATATCGATGCCGCATTGGCCGTACAAGAGTTTCTTCGCCGTTGCCACGTAAATATTGCCGGGGCCAACAATTTTATCAACGCGCGGAACGGTCTGCGTTCCAAATGCCAGCGCGGCCACGCCATGCGCGCCGCCAACGCGAAATACTTTGGTAATGCCAAGTTCGTACGCCGCGGCCAAAATCGTCGGATTGGTTTCGCCATTTGCATTGCACGGCGTAATCACGACAATCTCTTTCACGCCCGCCACCTGCGCGGGAACAACGCCCATCAACAAGGACGACGGATAGGCGGCCAGACCGCCAGGCACGTAGACGCCAACGCGCTCGATGGGCATGACGCGTTGACCGAGCAGAACGCCATCCTCCTCCCAATGCAATCGCGATTGCGGTAGTCCTTTTTCGTGAAAACTTTTAATATTCTGGCGGGACTGACGCAGAATCTCTAACAATTCGGCATCGAGATCGGCGTGCGCTCTTTTGAGTTCTTCCAATGAAACCTGAATTGGAAACTTTTTATAATCGACATGATCGAATTTAGCGCCGTATTCGAAAAGCGCGGCATCACCGTTTTCACGAACGTTTTTGAGAATGGCATTAACACTGCGCTCGACATCTTCGGAGACGTCGGAACGACGAGATTCGAATCGTTCGAGAAATTCGGTTATCTGTTGGTTTTTGCAGATTTTCATTTTTTGTCCGAATCAGAGTAAATTTTACTGGCAAGGAAGCCATAAACATCGTTCCTCCGCTCAGCGAGGGTATGCATTGGGGACGCTCTGCGTCCAGTCAATTATGAGTTCGGGACGCCGAGCGTCCTCTATTTCATTCCGCCACCGGAGCGGCGGAACGAGATTGACTACATAGAGAGTCATCGCGAGCGGCTGACAAGCCGCGTGGCGATCTCCTGTTGTAATGCACGTTCTTTGGAGATTGCCGCGCTCGCTTCGCTCACTCGCAATGACTGTTCCTAATGAATCACCTTGTTCAACGGATACTCGATAATATCCTGCGCCCCGGCACGTTTGAGCGCCGGAATGAGATGGCGAATCTGTGATTCATCGGTGATGATTTCCACCGCCATCCAGTCGCTGCCGTACAGATGCGAAATCGTCGGTTGTTTCATCGCCGGAAGCTGCTGCATAACCTCCTCAAGTTTTTCTTTTGGGACGTTCATTTTCAAACCGACTTTACCATCGGAACTGATGGCCGCCTGCAGCATCAAATTAAAGTTCTCAATCTTTTCGCGTTTTTCCGGATTGGCCCAGCTCTCTTTATTGGCGATGAGCACCGTACGGGATTCAAGCAGCGTTTCGGCAATGCGCAGATTATTGGCTTTTAACGAGCTGCCGGTTTCGGTCACTTCAACAATCGCATCGACGAGCGTCGGCGCCTTTACCTCGGTAGCGCCCCATGAAAATTCGACGTCCGCTTCAACACCATTTTCCTTCAACCAATCTTTAGTCAAATTGACGATTTCCGTGGCAATGCGCTTGCCCTGTAAATCTTTAACGCTGTGAATATCGGAATCATTCGGCACGGCCAACACCCAGCGAACCGGTCGGTTTGTCGCTTTTGAATAGGTGAGCGTATCCACTTCAACAACATCGGCGCGATTTTCCAGCACCCAATCCTGGCCGGTCAAACCAACGTCAAAAATGCCGTCCTCCACATAGCGCGCAATTTCCTGCGCGCGAATGAGAATGGCCTGAATTTTTTCATCTTCAATGGAGGGAAAATAGGACCGGCTGCTGACGGAAAAGTGATAACCGGCTTTGGCGAGCAAACGAAAAGTGGCATCCTGCAGACTGCCTTTGGGTAATCCCATTTTTAATACATCATCAGCTAAATTTGTCAAATTACGCATCGAGGCTCCTGTTATTCGAAATCACCATTATTACAAAAAAAAAGCCCTCCGGCAGTCGGAAGGCTTTGACAACATTCTATACTAAATGCAACTCACCGACCTCCCGATATGGAGTGTTTCAAATGCAAAGTTGTATGATGGTGATGTCGCATGAATTCTCTCAAAATTTTTCTAAAGATAAGATTCGTACTCGAAAAATGCAACATTTAATTTGATTTGTGAAACATCTCGGCCGCCATGCTTATTCCGCCGACGAAGCCGGCGTCGTTGCCGAGCTGGGCTTTGACGACCTTTAAATTCTCAAGCGCCGGTTTCATGGCGCGTTCTTCGATCGCTTTTTGGATACGCGTGATGAACGCATTGCCGGCGCCGGCAACGCCGCCGCCAACGACGAGGATTTCCGGATTAAAGATATTGATCAAACTGGCGAATCCCGTTCCCATATAGGCGAGCGTAATGTCGATGGTCGAGCAAGCTTCTTTTTCACCCTTGGCCGCATTTTCAAAAATGATTTTAGCGGACACATGTTTGGGGATGGCTTTGCCGCTTTCCGTGAGCCGTTCAACATAGTGCCGAATCATCGCTGTGGCTGAGGCGTATTTTTCGAAACAACCGCGTCCGCCGCAATTGCAGGGCAGGCCGTCGTGAACGATCATCATATGGCCGATTTCCGCACCGGCGAAATTGGTGCCGCGGTACATTTCACCGTCGATCAAAATGCCGCCGCCGATGCCCGTACCGAGCGTGGTGCAGATCACATTTTTATATCCTCTCGCCGCGCCCTGCCGCGATTCGGCAAACGCCATGATATTGGCGTCATTTTCCGCCCACACCGGCAGACCGGTTTCAGCCTGAATGCGGCCGCGAATATCCGCATTCGCCCAATTTTTGATATTCGGCGTGCTGCCGATCAAACGGCCGTGTTCAAAATCGATGGCGCCGGGACTGCCAACGCCCACAGCTTTGAGCTCGCCATCGCGTTTTTTCGCTTCTTTTTGCAATTCCTTTAGTGCATCGAAAATAACACTAAAGACAATATCCTGCGATTCATCGGCGCGGCTAGGGACTTTATCATGTTTTAATATGGTGCCGTCTGCCGTGCCAATGGCATATTTTAAATAGGTGCCGCCCAAATCCAGGCCGGCAAAATATTCTGCTCCCATGCGGAACATTCTCCCAAAAAGAAATCAACTGTGAATGGTAGAATTTAGTAATTTTGCAGGAAAATCAAAATACAATCAGATTGGCTGACGATTGTTTACAGTGGGAGGATGTGTAGCACACCTGGAGGTGTGCTACAAACAGAATTCTCTACGCCGACTCAAATTCCCGGCACACCAGCTCATACGTTTCCAGCGTGCCGATATCAATCGCCGGTTTGGGCATAACAAAGGCGTACACCGGCGTTTGCGGATGGAGCCATTTGATAAAATAGCCGGGGGCGTCAGGATTGTTTTGAAAATTGAGATATTCAAAATAAAGTTTGATGCTCTCACGTTTGTGGATGTACAGCGCCGGGCAGACGTAATTGGATTTCGGTTCCGCCGGTTTTTCCTGAAAGCCGAAAACACGGAACTCGTCGTCAAACTGCACCACGCCACGGGTTTTCAGGCGCTCGGGATCGTTGAGCTCCTGCGCGACGATCACGTCGCTGTTTTTCGCCGCGTAAAAGGCCGCGAGATCGGCAAAATCAAATTGAAAAATATTATCGCCGGCAGCCACGAGCAGGTCGTCATCAATGTGATGTTTTTCAACAACGAATTGAATATCGGCGATGGCGCCGAGGCGGGTTTCGTTGCTGGTGGTGCCGTCATTGACAATGACAATTTGAAATGGGAATGGATTTTCTCGACTCGCCTGTTTTTCCGCCCATGCGTCAAATAGCGGCGCGAACTTGGCGTTGGTGACAACGTACACGGTGTCCAGCGCCTGAATTTTTCGAAAATCATCTAACAGGTACTCGATTATGGTTTTGCCGGCAATATCCAGCAGCGGTTTGGGTTTGTCTTTGGTCAGCGGATAGAGTCGCGTGGCGTACCCGGCCGCAAGAATGATAGCTTTCATAGTCTCCCTTTTTTGTTTGAGAGATGGTACGACAAAAACATCAAGGTGCGTGTTGAATGCCTGGTTTTATTCGTCCGCGGCAGGATAAAAAGAATGAACGCAGAGGATTTCTCACGATGGTGCTTGCGCTATCGGTTATCAACGGCCAGCGATCAGCCATCATTTTTATCTGATAGCCGATGGCTGAAGGCTGACCGCCTTTGACACTTTACGTGAAAACACAAAACGTCGTTCTTCGATTTCTGCGTCTTTGCTTTTTCGGGTTCTAGGTCAATTCGTACAAATTCTCTTTCAGCTTGTTTAACGTCACACGGTCGCCGTAATGTGGGCGAAAGACTTCAGGATGTTGTGACAGATCGATGTGGTACTCGGCGTTCGGTTTTGAGGCGCCGGCATTCCACACGTCGATCAGCTTTACTTCAACATCGAGTCGTTTGTCTTTTACTTTGAGGGTAAAAGGATGACTGGGCTTGGGAAAGAGTTTGAGGCTGTCTTTGACAATGAGAATATATCGTTTGAGCGCTTCTTCGCCGGACAGTTTTCGAACATACTTGATTTGATCATCAGCCATGAGTTCCTCCTTGTCATGTTTGATTTTTTTCAAAAACAAGCAAATCTCGATCTTTATGATATTTTTCCGTAAAAATAGTCTGAATTTCCGGAATGGTTGTCCGTTGATCACGCAGCTCCGGCGGCACGATGGTGGAGTCATTCCAGGTCAGTGTATCGAGATCGGCCCGATCCGTATAAAAAATGCCGTTCAGGTGATCAATTTCATGTTGAAACACGACCGCCATCAGTCCTTTGGCCTTGATTTCAATATCGTTCCAATCCTGATCTTTACCCGTGACGAGAACACGATCATAGCGTTCAACCTGGGCGTTCAAACCGGGCAAGCTGAGGCATCCCTCAAAATCCGATTTTCGCATTTCGCTCGTTGCCACAATCCTGGGATTGAACACCACATATTCAGTTTCATGGTCGGAGCACACGATCAACCTTTTCGAGACATTGACCTGCGGGGCAGCCAGGCCAACGCCATCTTCCTCAAACATCGTGTCCAGCATATCTTCAATAAACTGTTCATCAATTTCTTCTTTGGTATAGGGTTCGGCCACTTTTCTCAGTGTTGGGTGGCCGTATCTTATCACTTCCAGCAAAGCCATGCGTATCTAATCCTGTGTTTCGTGTTTACGTTGTTGACGTGCCCGGCGCCGTTGGTCGGCGGCGTGCCAGAGCTTTTGTTCTTCGTCCGTTTCCGGCATCACTTTGGGCACCGAGGCCGGTTTATGGTCATCATCCAAACCGACAAAAATAAAGATGCCGGTCGTCGCCAACACCATCGTATCGTTTATTGTATCTTCGTCATAGACATGAACTACAACTTCCATGGAGGTTTGAAAAGTCCTGCTGATTGACGCGACGATTCTCGCCACATGACCGAGGTGCAGTGGCTTGAAAAACGACAGTTCTTCGACAGCCACGGTATTGACGCGTCGATTCGAATGTCGCCGCGCACAAATCGACGCGGCCATATCCATCCATTCCAGAATATGACCGCCATGCGCGGTGCCGAGCGAGTTCACATCGTTCTGACGAATAATTCGACTTGTCACCGTTCGACTGTGTGAGGGTCTTTTTGAATTCATTCTATTGATTCGAACTGCTCATCAGCATGATAGGAACTGCGCACCAGCGGCCCGGCTTCGATATGTTCAAAACCGAGCTCGAGGCCCTTGCGTTTTAAATCGCCAAATTCTTTTGGCGTGACATATCGATCAACCGGCACATGTTTTTTGGACGGCTGCAAATACTGCCCGATGGTGAGCATTTTGCAGTCATGCGCGAGCAAATCATGCATGACCTGGACAACTTCATCAAACGTTTCACCAAGACCAACCATCATGCCGGATTTTGACCGAGCGCCCATTTGCGCGGCACGCATTAAAAGTTGGAGCGAGCGCGAATAATCGGCTTGTGGTCGGGCGTGCGGATAAAGTCGCGGCACGGTTTCAATATTATGATTGAGTACATCGGGTTCGGCCTCGAGTACAGTTTTCAAATCGTCGAGGGAGCCCTGCAAATCTGGTATGAGCACCTCGACTTTACACTCGGGGCGGTATTTACGGATAGCATGAATGGTCTCGGCAAAATGGGCGGCGCCGCCGTCCGCGAGATCATCTCGGGTGACCGAGGTGACAACCGCATAATTGAGTCCCAGGGACGCGACCGCTTGCCCAACGCGGTCCGGTTCATGCGGATCGAGCGGCGTCGGTCGGCCACCCTCCACAGCGCAAAAACGGCAATTACGCGTGCAGGTGTCTCCCATAATCATAAACGTCGCGGTTTGGCGACTCCAGCATTCGCCAATGTTCGGACAATGGGCGCTCTCACACACCGTGTGCAAACTGCCGCTTTGGACCAAGTCCTTCACTTTAACGAAATTGGCGCCGCCGGGCAGCTTGACTTTTAACCACGCGGGTTTCCGTTCTTTTGCTGTTACGTCAAATGCCATCAATCCGTCCACTTTTCACCGTTGACAACATATTTCATGAACGCTTCATGCGTCCACGGCATCTTTTCTTGAAAGATGTCGTTGATCGCCGTCGCATATTGCTGGATTTCGTACTGGGCGTGCTCTTCCATGCGTAGTTTGACAAAATTCATCAACGAACGACTGTTGATCGTCCAGTAAAATTGTGTATACAACGACAACGGCAAAACAATGCGCGCATGTTCCTTGGCCACGCCTTTTTTCAACAGCTCTTCGTAAAGTTCAAACGACGCCTCATAGTGAGCAGTGATCTTTTGCAAAAGTTCCTCGTTCAGATCCGGTTCAAGCTGCTCAAACTTGTAATTGCGCGCTTTTTGAGTGCGCAGGCTTTCGGGCAGACAGAACTCTTCCTTCATTTCAGTATAGCGACCTGAAATCTCGTTATAACTCGCCATGCGATGCCGGAACCATTGGCGCGCGACAAAAATCGGACATTTGATATGAAATTTAAACACCGAATGTTCGAACGGCGTTTCGTGGCCATTGGCCAGCAGGAAAAAAATCAGTTTACGATCCCGCTCATCGTTGGTCACGCCTTTGCCGAACGACACGCGCGCCGATTGCACGACTGCGGGATCGCCGCCCATAAAATCGACCAACCGAACGACACCGTGATCGAGTACGTTAAATTCATCCACAAAAAACTTCCTTATTTAACACTTGTGTTGGCTGCATCTGTTATAAACATCACTTACAAAGACAAAAGAACAAATTATAATGTCGCGGCGTCTGCGTACGAGTTAACCGACCAGTTCACTCGCCACATTGGCGCCGAATGCAAAACAGGATTGCAGTTCTTCCTCATTCGGCACCAGAACGGCTTTAATGCCTTCAAACGGCACCTTGAATTTCATCGCCGCCAGACGCGCATCCAGTTGTTCGACAGCATCGCCGCTCCACCCGTAGGAACCAAAACTGCCGGCAATTTTTCCTTTTACATCGATTGAGATGAGAGCGTTCAACACATCCCACACCGGTTTGACGGCGTTGTTATTGATGGTTGGCGAGCCGAGCAGCACAGCATCGGCGTTTTCGATTTTATCCACATGCTCCTCGGGATGAATTTCGCATGCATCGTAAACCTGCACATCCACGCCTTTTGAGCGCGCGCCTTCGGCGACTTTGTGCGCCATAATACCGGTGTTGCCGTGCGCCGCGGCAAAATAGATCAGCATCTTTGGCGGATTATTCGGCGAAGCCGGCTCCGTCCATTCTTTATACGCCTGAATATAGCCGGCGATATTCTGACGCAAAATCGGACCATGCGATGGAGCGATTACGCTTATATCCAAATCCTCAATTTTGCTGATGGCATTGCGGACATTCTTTTTATACGGCCGCATGATATTGTCAAAATAATATTTGAAATCCGGCCAAAAGTCGCGCGAGATGGCGTCATTGAACATGCGGCTGTCGCAAAAGTGCGAGCCCAAAAGATCGCATGGGAAAAGAATGTGATCTTCGGCCAGCCAGGTCACCATCGTATCGGGCCAATGGCAATAGGGTGTACTGAAAAACTGCAGGGATTTGCTGCCGAGTTCGAGAATATCTTTATTCGCGACGGCCTTGATATTTATATCGACATTGGTAATATTTTCGACATATTTGACCGCGGATTTAGCGCAAACGACCTGGGCATTCGGCGCCACCTTGAGCAGCTTGAGAAGACTGCCGGAATGATCCGGCTCGTTATGTTGCATGATGATATAATCAATACTGCCCGGATCGATCAGTCTTTTGATATTCTCGACATAGGCATCGGCAAACTTTTCTTTCACTGTATCAATGACAGCCGTCTTTTCATCCTGAATCAGATAGCTGTTGTAGGTGGTGCCGTTTTTTGTATTCATGATGATATCGAATACGCGCAGGTCCGGGTGCAGCGCACCAATCCAGTGAACATTTTTGGTAATTTCAAAGGGTTTCATTGGCAAACCTTTCGGGATTCGGTTATTATGTTTGAACGCGGGATCAAGCTCACGGATATGTAAAAACAAAAAAAGATCAAATATTCCGCTTATTTCGTTTTGCTTTTATAATCAGCGATTGCAGCTTTGAGGGCGTTTTCCGCCAGCACCGAGCAATGCCGTTTCACTTTGGGTAAACCGCCGAGGGCATCGATGACGCCCTTGTTGGAAATCTCCAGCGCCTCATCAATATTTTTTCCAATGACCATTTCCGTCACCATGGAGCTGGTGGCGATGGCCGCACCGCAGCCAAAGGTCTTGAATTTGGCATCGATGATTTTATTGTCCTCCACCCGGATCGTCAACTTCATCACATCACCACACGCCGGATTACCGACGACGCCGATGCCGTTGGCATTTTCGACAATACCAACGTTGCGGGGATTTTCATAATGATCCATAACTTGCTCAGTGTAATCATCCCACACGTCCATAATCACCTCTCATGATGATGCGACCATTGTATCGATTCAATATCCACGCCGGAAGTCGCCATCTCGTACAGCGGAGACATGTCGCGCAGCCGTTTGACGCCGGCTTCGAGCATATCAATCACAGCATCCACGTCTGCTTCGGTGTTCATTCTGCCCAGGCCAAAACGAAGCGACGAATGCGCCAGGTGATCAGGGACACGCAGCGCTTTCAACACATAAGACGATTCCAGCGAGGTGGACGTGCAGGCCGAACCGGAAGAGAGCGCCACACCGCGACACGCAAGAATAAGCGATTCACCTTCGACATAGGTAAAAGCATAATTCAAATTATTCGGCAATCGCTGGTCCGGATGACCGTTTAACCTGACGAGATCGATGCGCGATTCGATGCCGGCGGCCAGCCGTTTGCGCAAGGCCAACAGTCGCGGAACTTCCGTGGCTTGATCGCGCATGGCAATCTCGGCAGCCTTGCCCATACCAACGATACCTGATACATTCAGCGTGCCGGAACGCATGCCGCGTTCATGGCCGCCGCCGTCCAGAATGGGCGCGAGTCTAAGTCCTTTACGAACATACAGCGCGCCAACACCTTTGGGGCCGTACATCTTGTGCGCGGACAGCGACAGCATATCAATACCGTCGCGAACAACATTGATATCCATCTTTCCCAGCGCTTGCACAGCATCGGTGTGAAACGGCACATTGTGCTCACGCGCAATTTTACCGATCTCGGCAATGGGTTGAATGGTACCGATTTCACTATTGGCCGCCTGCACGGAAATCAAAATTGTATTCTTGTCAATTTTATTTTTCAGATCATCAAGATCGATGAGACCGTACTCGTCCAATTTGACAAAGCGCGTTTCGACGCCGTGTTTTTGCAGACGTTTTAGCGGATCGAGCACCGCCTTGTGTTCGATGGCAATGGAAATGATGTTTTTATCGGCCTGGCTCGCTTTGGTCTCGGCCATGCCTTTGATCGCCAGATTATCGGACTCGGTGGCGCCGCAGGTAAAAAAAATCTCATCCGGCGATTTGGCGCCGATGAGGCGCGCAATCTGTTGGCGTCCCTGTTCAACCAGCACGCGCGCCGTGTGGCCGTAGGCGTGCGTGTTACTGGACGAATTGCCAAAGTGTTCGATAAAGGTCGGCAGCATCGCCTCGAGCACCTCCGGGTCAACCGGCGTCGTGGCGTGATGATCCATATAAATCTGCTTCATGTGTCCCGTAATTTCAAGTTCGATTTTTCAAGAGGAATAACATAGTGCATTTCTGCATGAAAATCAAGTTTTGTCTAAAGGCGTAAATAGAATCGATTTTACGCGCATCCGGGCAAAAAAAAGCCCGTGACCAAGGTCACGGGCCGCGCTGCTAATTCTCATGTGTTGCATGATCCAATATATGCTCTTGGTTTTCGACGTTTTCCTCGCTAAACCAGTCTTCAAACGACGCTTCCAGCAGAGTCAAATGCTGCATGTTATCCGCCGCCATCGTGCGAAAATAGGTCCGCAAATTCTGCTGCATAAACCGGCGAGAAATCGTGGCGTAAAAATCACTCAACTCTCTCTCATTACGTTTTGCAATCCGAATGGCGTCTAAAATATCATCAGGACACCGCTGCAATGCATTCAATTTGTGTCGTTTGTCCAGATTCAAAAACAATATTTTCTTACCGCTGATTTTACTGTACATATCAATACTGTCCTGCCGATGTGAATCAGCATGGTTTGCCAAACCGAGCAAAATAGTTTTAGCATCGTCGTCATCCGTAACGAGAGATGCCGCTTTGAGATAATACGCCTGCATCTCCTTCTCAGACTGAATCGACATTTTGAGAGCGTCTATCGGATCAACTGTGAGTATTTTTTGCATAACGCACCTCCTTTTTTCCGATTACGGTATTTGGCCGCTCACGGAACTTTTGCCACGCCAAAAATTCACCAAAATGCGGGTATCTTTTTTGGGTGTGGCACTCATTAAAACAAAGCAAAGAGAATACATATTTCACGGCCCAAATTTCATTGTTCAGCCGGCTTTTCTCTTCCGGACGTTAATCCACGTCCTCTGCTTCCAGGGAATTTTTAACGCCAATTCTGAATGGCGGTTCCCTTAACAGGACATTTTTTTACGATTGTAAGCGGACAAAGGTCTGCAGCCCATTCGGGAGCAGCAGTGTGCGGGGCATGGTCGGAGTGAATTTTTTGGCAAAGGCAAGCGCCTTATCAACAGATGAGCAAAAGTAGACGGTTCGGTCGTTTTTATCGAGGGAATTATCATTATGCAACGGAGAAACGATGATCACTTTGCCGTCATCCAAACAGGAAAACATTTTATCGCGGGTGCCATTAATAATTTTTTCAAGCTCGAACAGCCCGATCAAATCGGCTTTTCGCCTGATCTGACTCAACTGTGTTTCGGAAAACTGTTCAAAAATCGGCGTGACGAAAATGATGGTGCCGTTTGGCTGCAAAAAAGAGTGCGCAAAGCAGAGGCCCATCAGGTTATGGTACCAACTGAATTCGAGATGCGAGCTGCCCGTATTGGAGATGACAATATCCGCGCGTTCCGGAATAGTGCTGAATTCCGCCGCATGAAAACGGTTGATGAATTCTCGCGTCACACTGTCCGGTTTACCGGAAAAGATATCGATAATCCGTTGCTCAATATCCATGGCCACATCAACGATAAAATCGAGCTTGGTGATGCGGAAAATTTCGTGCAATTCTTGATAAAACTTGGTGTGGTCATCAAGCAAATAAAATTCAGAGAGATTGTCGAGATCAACCAGGTTGTAAAGATTTTGGATTGTCTCCGGTCCACAGAGTCCCAGCGTTAGCAGCAGCGGTGCGCCGGAATAACCAAAAAGATAATGCGGATAAAGGCTGCCGGTGATAATTTTGATATCGGCATTTTTAAATCGCCGGTCAATGAAAATGGGAATGCCGGCCGGCGTACTGCCGATGAGCTCGTGTTTTGTGTAGGAAAAGACATTGTGCGTCTCAACGTTGTACTCGGCGCGAAAATCGTCATCAAAAATAGTATCAACGCGATCGTGCGAAAACTCTGCCGGATATTCGCAGGTCACCAGCACGGTGATATCATTGTGCGACATGCCGGCCGCATGCAGTGTTTTGATAATCGGATCGACAATTTGCCGATTGATCTGCGGCGGGCAAAAGACATCAACAACCAGGCAGGCGGTTTTACACCTTTTCGCCATGTCAAACAGCGTTTTTTTGTAGCCGAGAGGACGCAGCAGATTCTTTATGATCGCGTGATAGGTTTGCACAATCGGCGTTTGTACGGCAGGTTGAAAAACCTCCACATCATCCGGAATACTAAGGCCGATGCCCCGATCACGATATGGGAAAAAAACATCCATAGCAACATTCACCTAATGCGTGGACGCGTCTTGTTCATGAATAAAATCTTTCGGGTGGAAACTCGGATCGTTATAAATTTTGAACTGGCGATACACTTTGTGCTTTTTTTTGCCCTGCCGAATATCGAGCACAAGACGATCCAGGGCGTCAGCCACATCATTGCGCTGCTCTTCCAGTATGTGCATTTTGAGCGCGAGTGTATTGCTCTCATTTTCCGTCAAATTATCCACATCCAGGTGCTCGTGCATATGATATATTTTCAGCACCAAAATGGAGAGGCGGTCGACAATGCTGCCCGGCGTTTCGGAATTCACGCCGGCGCTGTCGTCGGGAGTCACACCGGCCGATTGCAGGACGTTTTCGATCCAGATATCGATCTGCTCAATCGCTTCAAGGCGTTTCATATTATGATCGTCGATCGTCTTTTCAGCTTTGAGCACATCAGCCTCATTTGTTTTGGCATCGCGCACAAATTCTTCCAAATGCCAGACGACAAAATTTTTATAATGCACCCATTGGGTCAGTCCTTTGGGCGACGAAATATCATTCGGTTTGATCGGCCGAGTGTCATGCCAAAGTTCGGTTAGATCACCAAACCATTCAATGAGTCGCTCACCGCTGAACGGCTTAAGCAAATCAGATAACGCAGCCACTAAACCTCCTATTCAGTTTTATTGGTTTTTAATGTATTAATCCGCTGTCAAAAACGCAATGTCTTTTTAACCCATCTCAGAGACACAAAAATTGGTTGACAATAAGCAACAATTCTGCTACATTGGTGTGCCGTTAGGGGTGGTTCCTCTTGAACCTGAGATCATACCCTAATGACCTGATCTAGATAATGCTAGCGTAGGCAAACGGGAAGTAAAATCACTGAGAACTTTTAAAGCCGTTGGACCTGTGCCGGCGGCTTTTTTTTATGTCCAAACGGAAAGGAAGTTGAATGGATAAAATCGCTTTTGATGAATATGCGGATCAATATGATATCTGGTTTTTAAAAAATAAAAACGTACTCGATTCCGAGGTGGCGCTGCTGGCTTTTTTTCTCGACACTCCCGGCCGCGTCATTTCTGTCGGATGCGGCAGCGGTCTGTTTGAAAAGTTGCTCAAACAAGATTATAATATCGATATTAAAGAAGGCGTCGAACCGGCAGACGGCATGCGCGAGATTGCCATCAAGCGCGGCATGGATGTGCGACCGGGTACGGCTGAGGAGGTTGATCTCGGTTCGGAAGAATTTGATACGATCATTTTTAACGGTACGCCAAGTTATATCGGTGATCTCGAAAAAGCTTTTCAGAATGCCTTTAATGCCCTGAAACCGGGCGGCCAATTGTTAGTGCTCGATGTGCCCAAGGAAAGCTCTTATGGCTTGTTGTACAACCTCGGTAAAGAGATCGGTTCGTGGGATCACAGCTATTTTGTTCATGCCGCGCCGGAGAATGTCTATCCGGTCGAATTTGTCCTGGCCGCCAACTGGCGATCGACGCCGGAAAAAGTCGAGCTATTAAATAAAGTCGGTTTTACGGATTTCAAATACGCGCAAACGCTCACCAAACACCCGGTGTATTCCAACCTGGAAAAGGAAGAACCGGTTGAAGGATACGACCGCGGCGATTATGTTTGTATTTGTGCGATAAAATAAGCTGAAAAAGAGGATTCCTATGGCAGATGCAGAAAAAATTTGGCGGGATGTCCAAGCGATTCGGGAGCGAGGTCCGCTCGTCCACAACATCACAAATTATGTGGTCATGAATACGACCGCCAATGCCCTTCTCGCTATTGGCGCCTCGCCGGTGATGGCGCATGCGATTGAAGAAGTGGAAGAGATCGTCGGCATTGCCAAATTTGCCGGCGGCGCGCTGGTCATCAATATTGGCACATTGAGCGAAAAATGGATCGAGGCCATGAGTCTCGCCATGCGCGCGGCTCGTTCGCACGGCGTACCGATTGTCTTTGATCCGGTTGGCGCGGGGGCGTCAAAACTGCGCACCGAGACGTGCAAAACATTATTGAGCGACACCAATCCGGCCATCATTCGCGGCAATGCGTCGGAAATCATGGCGCTGCTCGATGCGGATATTCAGACTAAAGGCGTGGACAGTTCGGCGTCATCGGACGCCGCCACTGACAGCGCCAGAACCATTGCCGCACATTATAACTGCGTCGTTTGTGTCAGCGGCGAGACAGATATCATCACGGATGGTGAGAATATCCAAACGATAAGAAATGGTCACCCGCTGATGCCCAGAGTTACCGGACTTGGCTGCACCGCCTCGGCCATCACGGGCGCGTTTGCCGCGGTAAATGATAAGCCGCTGTACGCCGCCACGCATGCCATGGCGGTGATGGGAATCGCCGGTGAAATCGCGGCCGCAAAAGCCGATGGCCCCGGCACCCTGCAGTTGTATTTTTATGATGCGTTGTATAATTTGACTAAAGATCAAATCATTGATATTTTAAAATAAATTGCCTTACTAAACACAAAACTATCGGAGAAAAGCTAACACGGAGCGACACAGAGATACACCGAGACTCGCGGAGAAAAACTCGGCTCAACGCCGTGCAAGTTTCTCGTCTGCTAAAGATGAATTGAAATCGACGATAAATCAAATTATGAAAAAAGAATTCAAACTCAACGTTTATTTCGTCACCGACCGCGATTTGTCCAAAGGGCGGCCGATTGAGGACATTGTGGAAGCCGCGGTGAAAGGCGGCGCGACCATTGTTCAATTGCGTGAGAAAGAATGTTCAACGCGTGAATTCATCGAGATCGGAAATCGCGTCAAAACGATTCTTGCGCCATACAAGGTCCCTCTCATCATCAACGACCGCCTCGATGTGGCGCTGGCGATAAATGCGGACGGCATCCACATCGGCCAAAGCGACATGCCGTACGAGATCGCGCGAAAATATCTCGGACCGAACAAGATTATTGGGTTATCCGTCGAGTCCGTACAAGACGCTCGCGATGCCGAAGATTTGGATGTGGATTATCTCGGCGTCAGCCCGATCTATTTCACGCCAACAAAAACCGATCTCACCCGCGAACTCGGTTTGGCCGGTCTGCGAGAGATCGCATCGTTTTCGCGGCATCCACTCGTCGGTATAGGCGGCTTGAATGCTTCGAATGCCGCTGACGTCATCAAAAACGGCGGCGATGGCGTGGCTGTCGTCTCGGCCATCTGTTCGGCCGACGATCCGGAAGCGGCGACCCGCGAGCTGGTCAGCATTGTAAAATCAGCACAAGGGGAACGGCAATGAAGCTCGCAGATATTGGCGAATTTGGCTTGATTCACCGCGTCGCACCGCACTTTCTCGATCTGATCAAGGAGAATGTCCACGGCATTGGCGATGACTGCGCCGTCATCCCGCAAAATGACACGCAATCTCTTCTCATCACCACGGATTTACTGGTTGAGGACATTCATTTTTTACGACGAAAAATCAGTCCGAGAGAACTTGGCCACAAATCGCTCGCGGTCAATTTGAGCGATATTGCGGCCATGGGCGGCACGCCGACGGCCGCGTTTCTGTCGATTGCGCTTCCCCCGGATATAGATGTGGAATGGCTGGATGATTTTTTTGCCGGCCTGCATGAGCTGTCCCGGCGCACCTGCACCCCGCTGCTGGGCGGTGATACGACGAAATCGGCGAACGGGGTCATCATCAACATTGCCGTTTTGGGCACAGCAGAGAATGATAAAATCAAATATCGCTCAACCGCCCAACCGGGCGATGTTTTGTGCGTGACCGATGTGCTCGGTGATTCCGGCGGCGGTCTGAACATCATTTTAAATGATCTGGAGGAAAAGAGCGATCCTGAAATTTCGTATCTCATTCAGGCGCATCATCTGCCCCGACCGCACCTGGCGGAAGGCCGTTGGCTGGCGGCACGAGCGGAGGTCCACGCCATGCTCGATGTATCCGATGGTATCGATTCGGACATTCGGCGTATTATGGAAGAATCGCATGTGGGCGCACGAGTGAATATTGAGACGATTCCAATGTCCGATTCACTTTTGCTTGTCTCGCAAAAATTCCAATGGAATGCGGTGGAAATCGCGGCCACCGGCGGTGAGGATTATTGCTTGCTCTGCACTGTTGAGGCTGCGACTTATCAACACATTCAGACTGAATTCGAAAAAGAGTTTGGCCGCCCGTTATACAACATTGGTGTCGTTACAGCGGATCAGCAATTCGTCTATTTTCAACATGATCAAAAAATTGATTTTGCCAAACACGGCTGGGATCATTTTAAATGAGCTCAAAGCTGTAAGCCATAGGCTCTAAGCTTACAGCTTACAGCCTATAGCCTATTTTGTTTAAAGCACTTGTCTTGATCGGATAATAAAACCAACAATGATGAGAAATTTATGTCCCAGAAAAGATACTTCAGAGCCCTAACCATCGCCGGTTCGGATAGCGGCGGCGGCGCCGGTATTCAGGCGGATTTGAAAACATTTTCCGCGCTCGGCTGTTTTGGCATGTCGGCCATTACCGCGTTGACCGCGCAAAACACCGTGGCCGTCACCGGCATTCAGGAGATTGCGCCGGACTTTGTCGCCAAACAGATCGACGCGGTCATCGACGATATTGGCGTGGATGCCGTCAAAATCGGCATGCTCTCCTCGCCGGACATTATTGCGGTGGTGGCGGAGCGGTTGAAAGCGCACAACGTCAAGCGTATCGTGCTCGATCCGGTGATGGTCGCCAAGAGCGGCGACAAACTGCTGCGAGATGAGGCTATCGACGCGCTAAAAACAGAACTTTTTCCGATCGCCACGATCATCACACCCAACATGCCGGAAGCTGAGGTGTTGAGCGGCGAATCCGTACAAACGAACGATGATCTTGAACGCGTTGCCAAAATGCTCGTCCAACTCGGACCGCAAGCGGTGCTCGTCAAAGGCGGGCATTTTACCGGTGAGGACAGCGACGACTGTTTGCTGGTAAAAACGGATCATGGCATCGATCTTCACTGGCTGCCGGACAAACGCGTTGAATCGCCCAACACGCACGGCACGGGCTGCACGCTGTCGTCCGCGATTGCCGCGCATCTGGCCAAAGGATATACTATCGTTGACGCGGTCAAGGCCGGTAAAAAATATATCAGCGAGGCCATTGCGGCCGGAGCCGAGTACAAAATCGGCCATGGTCATGGGCCGGTGCATCATTTTTATAATTTATGGCGGGATTA